>DVNP01000275.1 GCA_018714285.1 Candidatus Caccomorpha excrementavium
TTCTGTCCTTCCCTGCCAATCGCGAGAGAAAGCTGATAATCAGGCACAATAACCCTCGCGCTCTTCTCGTCATCCGCCACCTCGACGGATACCACCTTTGCCGGACTTAACGCGTTCTCAATCAGCTCTGCCGGATCGTCGCTCCAGTTAATAATATCAATCTTCTCTCCACGCAGCTCATTCACAATCGCATTCACTCTCGCGCCGTTCAGTCCCACGCACGCTCCGACCGGATCGACCTTCGGATCATTTGTGCTGACTGCCATCTTCGTCCTCGCGCCCGCTTCCCTGGCAATACTGCGGATCTCAACGATTCCGTCCCGGATCTCCGTCACCTCAGCCTCGAACAGACGCTTAACCAGCTCCGGATGTGTTCTGGAAACCGTAATTCTCGGTCCCTTCGTCGTATTCTTCACTTCAAGCACATACAGCTTGATCCGATCCGTCGGCTTGAAATGCTCGCCTTTAATCTGCTCATTCTCGGTCAGGACAGCATCCACCTTGCCAAGATTAATGCTTATATTATTGCCAACGTAACGCTGGACAATACCCGTTACGACTTCCCTTTCCTTCTGGCTGTATTCATCGAAGAGAACCCTTCTCTCCTCCTCGCGGATCTTCTGGACAACAACCTGCTTTGCCTTCTGCGCCGCAATGCGCCCGAAGTTCTTCGGCGTCACCTCAACCTGCAGCGCATCACCAAGATCGTTCGCTGCCTTCGGAAAGCGAAGCTTCGCTTCCGTAATTCCAATCTCCGTAACCGGATCCTCTACCTCCTCTACCACCGTCAGATCCGCGTAAACCCGGACTTCTCCGGTGCTCCGGTCAATATTGACATGAATATTGTCCGCCTTTCCGAAATGATTCTTACAGGCTGCTATCAGGGAGTCCTCAATTGCCTCAAGCAGGACATCCTTACTGATATTCTTCTCCTTTTCGAGCTGATTCAGTGCCTCAATGAGTTCTTTATTGGAATCCAGTTTCTCCGTTTTCGCCTTCACGTTCTTCATCTCCTCCTGTTCTGTTCTCAATTCACCTTTAAATATCCAGAGCCAGACGGATCAAGGCAATCCCGCTTCTGGGAATGATGATCACCTCTGAGTCCTCCTGAGTTATGGTTACGGAATCCTTATCATATGCCGACAGGACTCCGGTGAACTCCTTATTCCGATTCACCGCCTGAAACAGACGGATCTCAACCTTTTTCCCGATACTTCTTGCAAAGTCCTTATCCTTCTTAAGCGGTCTTCCAAGTCCCGGCGAGCTGACCTCAAGAATATACGAATCCGGAATAAAATCAGCCTCATCCAGCAGATCCGACAACCTTCTGCTGACCGTCTCACAGTCATTGATGGTAATGCCGCCCTCCTTGTCAATATAAGCCCTTAAGAAGTAATTTCCGCCCTCTTTTACATACTCCACATCCACCAGTTCAAAATTCATCTCCTCTACAATCGGGAGCATCAGCTTCTCTGTCCGGCTTTCGTATTCTTCCCGCTTCGTCATGCGCACCAGTCCTTCCTGTTAATATTAGAAAACTCTTTACAAATATAAAGAGTGGACTTTCGTCCACTCCAACCAGTTGCTTTATCATTCTTGCATCATATCAAGTATATCACAGCTGATGTCCTATTGCAAGCATTATTTTTTAAATTCCTGAATCAGCCCGACCCGGTGCCGTCGGATTCTTTGATTTATTAATCTGTACGGCCGCATCCTTGATTCTTGGGATTGCAACGGCGTTCATTTATATGTATCATAATACGTATACCAGAAATGTTATAAGATTAGGAAATGAGGTGTGTGCATGAAAAAAAGAAATATCGTTATAAGAAAAGTCCTTCTGGCAGCCGGACTGTCTTTAGCCCTGCTTGCTTCCGGATGCGGCGGCAAGATTGCGGCAGATTCTCAGACTGCAGAATCAACAACCTCCTCTGTCCTCTCGCAGAATTCAGAGGAGGAAACCATACAGTCCGGTAATGAGTCTGAGGCTGCCGATAACTCCTCGTCCGGTTCTGCAGCTGACTCAGAACTGGTTTATCTGACTGCGGAATATAAGAATAAAGATACGGATATGTCCTATGATACCGCTTCCGACTGTTCCATTACGCTGAACGGCACTTTTGCGGATATATCGGGAAGCGGAGCCGCGGCACAGGGACAGACTGTTACTATTACAGAAGACGGCACCTATATTTTGAGCGGTACTCTGAATGACGGCCAGATTATTGTTGATGTTGGAGATGAGGATGATGTAAGGCTGGTTCTGAACGGAGTCCAAATCTCGAATTCAACAAGTGCGCCGATTTATATTAAGAATTCGGATAAGACGGTTCTCATCCTGGCCGATCAGACAGAGAATTATGTCAGCGACGCATCGGAATATGTCTATGCGGATGCATCGGAAGACGAGCCGGATGCGGCCGTATTCAGCAAAGATGATTTAAGTATCACGGGAAGCGGAACCCTGATTGTGGAAGGAAATTATAAGGATGGTATTACAAGCAAAAACGATCTGAAGATCACCGGAGGAACCATAATCGTGACTGCAGCTGAAGACGGCATCCGCGGCAAGGATTCTGTCAGTATAAGCGGCGGCACCATTCAGATTACCGCAGGACTGGACGGCCTGAAGTCCAATAACGATTCGGAATCGGATCAGGGCTATATTATCATCGACGGAGGAACCTTCCGGATTGAATCCGGCAACGACGGGATTCAGGCCGAGACCGCCCTGCAGATCAATGAGGGAGATTTCAATATCGTCTCGGGTTCGGGCGCGGAGGCTTCGGTAAACACGGAGGACAGCCAGAAGGGACTTAAGTCCGGCAGCAGTCTGATTATAACGGGTGGAACCTTTCTGCTGGACTGTGCGGATGACTCGGTTCATACAAACGGCCCGGCCCTGATAAGCGGAGGAAGCTTCACGATTGATACCGGTGACGACGCATTCCATGCTGATTCCGATCTTACCATAGACGGCGGTGATATTGTGATTAATACCTGCTTTGAAGGTCTCGAAGGTGCTTCGGTAACGATTAACGACGGCACCATTCATCTTACGGCATCGGATGACGGGATTAACGCGGCAGGAGGCAGCGATACCACCTCGTTTGAAGGACGCCCCGGACTGGACAGCTTCTTTACCGGCGGCGATTATCAGATTACCATTAACGGCGGTTACATCGTCGTCGATGCTTCCGGAGACGGTCTTGATTCCAACGGGGACCTGAATATAACAGGCGGCGTTGTATTGGTTAACGGTCCTGTAAGCAGCGGGGACGGCGCGCTGGACTACGGCGGAAGCTGTAAAATATCCGGAGGCATCCTGGCTGCGGCAGGCAG
>DVNP01000276.1 GCA_018714285.1 Candidatus Caccomorpha excrementavium
CGATCCGGACAGTCTCTCTACAATATAGCTGTCATAGGTTCCAAGATCCGTCGCCATGCCCAGCTTATGTCCACCCGATTCAAATGTATAGCAAACCGGATTGGCCGCGTCATGTGAGATGGAAAAAGGATTCACCCGAATATCTCCGATCTCAAACGGCTGATCCGGAACTACCGGACGGAACAGACTCCCGTCTATCTTCCCGAGACCGGGAGCCTTTGACAGCGCAAGCAGAGTCTCTCTGGTTCCGTATATCGGCAGGTGATATCTTCTTGAAAGGACCCCGAGTCCCTGAATATGATCTACATGCTCATGTGTAATGAATACTCCGGACAGTTTCTCCGGCGCCGCTCCGAATTCCTTCAGTCCGTTCTCAATCCGCCTGCCGCTGATTCCCGCGTCTACAAGAATATGCGTATTCTCAGTCCCCGCATAGATACAGTTACCGCTGCTCCCGCTGGCAATGCTGCACAATCTCATCATAATCTGTTATGCCCTTCCTGTTCCTTCGGCACTGTTATCTGCCGTCTTACATTCCACAGTATAGCTCAATCCTTTTTCTTTTTCAAGATAAACTTATCTCAAATCACTTTACTTCACAGGATCAAAAGAACCATCCCGGCAATCAATTACCGGTGTTCTGAAACCATGAAATCCCTCAATTTTCCGAAAAATACGCATCCAGAACCTCTTTTGCCACCGGCAGCGCATACCGGCTTCCGCTGCCCGAGGTTTCCACAATGACGCTGACGGCAATCTGCGGATTGTCGGCCGGAGCAAAGCAGATGAACCACGCATGAGACGCCTTGCCGGTTTCGTATTCCGCGCTCCCTGTCTTTCCCGCCACCTCGACCGGATAACTAGACAGCGCCGATCCCGTTCCTTCTTCCACTGCCGCTTTCATATACTCCGTCAGAATTCCCGCCTCCGACGGCGTCATCAGCGCGCCGCTGCTCTTCGGACGGTTCTTTTCAACCACATCTCCGTCCGCGCTCATAACCGAATCAACCAGATACGGTTCCATCAGCACGCCGCCGTTCGCGACGGCCGCCGTAATCATTGCATTCTGCATGGGTGTAATCTGTGTCTTTCCCAGTCCGATTACCGTCTGCGGAATCTCATTCGGATCTGACTCTTCCGTCAGTACGAAGCTGCCGGGAGTTGCTGACAGCGCCCCGGGGAGCGTCGTATTATACAGCAGTCCGGTACAGACATCCATCAGGGTTGTTACGGAAAGTCCCGTTCCGATATTAACGAACGAGGTATTGCAGGACTTTGCGAAGGAATCCTTCAGATTTACGATGCCGTGAGCCGTGTTGCCTGCGCAGTGTATCGTAACCTGGTTAAACCGTCCCTCTCCCTCGCAGGTATAGGAATACTCCTCATAATCCTGCGGATGCTCCCTTATATAAGCAAGCGTCGTGGCCAGCTTAAAGGTAGAACCCGGCGGATATAAGCCGTTTAAGGCACGGTTGAGAAGGGCCGATTCCCCCTCCTCATCTGCCAGCAGGCGATCCCAGTCCGCTTCTACCGTATTCGGATTATAATCCGGCTTTGACACCATTGCCAGAATCTTCCCTGTTGAGGGCTCAATCGCCACAACAGCTCCCCTCCTGTCGCCGAGCGCCTGATAAGCCGCCGTCTGCAGCGAAGAATCAAGCGTGGTCACCACGCTGTCTCCCGGAAGCTTTTCCCCGTCCAGCTGCAGCAGAATCTTGTCCAGCTCATTTATACTTGAAGTCAGCATCGTGAAGTTCTCTGACAGCTCAACTCCCGTCCTGCTCTGCAGGAACCGTCCGACCGCATGCACAAACATCTCATCATAGGGATATTCCCTGATCTCGTTTCCATTTTCATCCGTAACCGTCCTTGCCAGCACCTTTCCGTCCGCAGACAGGATGCTTCCTCTTACAATCGTCTCAGCCAGCAGATCCTGACGCCTGTTATATGTATTATTGATCGCGTCCCTGGAGCGGAACGCGACGAACCAGGCGCTGTAACCGACCGACGCCGCAATCAGAAGGCTAAACACATACATAACGGCGCGGATTGAACGGGAATAGTCCGGCAGCCCCTTTTGTGTATTCCCGGACCGCCTGCCCTTCCTGCTTTGCTTCTTCTCCCTCATCCTTACCGTACGTTCCGACACCGTCTCCCCCTTCTTCTGCCACAGCACATACATTCCCTGGATGATTCCGAACATGGCAATCGTACTGACCAGAGAGCTGCCCCCGTAACTGACCAGCGGCAGGGTAACTCCCGTCAGAGGAATGAATTTGGTAACTCCTCCGATATTCAGAAAGAGCTGGAATCCGTAGATGGAGGCATAACCAAGGGTAACCATTTTATAACAGCTGTCCTTCAGGCGATCCGATATGGTAATGAACAAAATAAAACAGTTCAGACAGATAAAGACCAGACAGGCCGCGAAAATCAGTCCGAATTCCTCGGCAATTCCCGAGAAGATAAAATCCGTCTCAATGACCGGAACACTGTCCGGAAGGCCCGAGCCCAGTCCCATGCCGAACCATCCTCCGGTTCCGATCGCGAACAGAGACTGCGTAATCTGATACCCGCTGGAATCAATATACGTCCACGGATCCAGCCACGCCGTCACCCGGATTCTGACATGCGGGAATATCTGATACGCCGCGCCGAACGCCGCGCAGCCGGCAAGAAATCCCGTAAACAGCCATACCGGATTCACCGTAGCGCCATACAGCATTACGATATAGGTAACGGCAAAAATAGCCGCCCCGCCCAGATCCCTCTCCAGCACAAGCAAAGCAACATGGCCCACGGCCAGCAAAGAAACCAGCAGAATGTGCCTGATATCCCGCTTCTTTGCAAGCAGAGTCCCCGCCATGAACACATAAAGAAGCTTTACAAACTCCGACGGCTGGACATAAATCGGACCAACCTTAAGCGAATTAATCGCGCCAAGATTATCCAGTCCGAAAAAATACACCACCGTAAGCATCAGAAGACCGGCTAAGCCGTACAGCCAGCCGAGACTCTTCAGATACCGGAACCGTTCGATGACAAAAGGCACCGCCAGACAGATCACAAGAGAGACCGTCATAAACACGAACTGTCTCACTCCCATTTCAAAGGACAGCCTGGTAATCATCACAATGCCGATCATTAGAAGAAAGCGCATATTCTGAAACACCGCTTCCGACAAATTTGGGTAAATCTTCCGGTACGCAAGCCCCGTCAGAAGAAAGACAAGCACCTGGCACAAATAAAATATCACATATTCGATGCCGCCTGATTTTACCCACAATACCAGAAAGCAGGTCAGATGAATGGCATACATTGCGCCGCCCATCACCCGCAGGCACCTTTTTCTGGCCTTCTTATCCCTGTGCAGGAACGAAGAATACGCGAAGAAGGTATACAGCAGGATCAGCAAAATATTAAGAAATTTAGATAATTCCGTTATCAGACTCAGCATTCCGTTCCTCCTAATCTACGCCCCGCTTCAGATGGCCTCTCGTAAAACCCGGGAAAACAAATTCGGTCTCTTCCCCGTTTTTATAAACCTGAAGAAAGGCCGCCGTAATCTGTCTGACAGACCTTGCATCTTCTGTCGTAAAGTCCAGCCGTACCTGCGTAATTCCCGGTCTTTTGATGCTTTCCGGAGAATCAAGCAGAGAGAGCGGCACGGAATTCAATATGGTATTGCTGCAGGTTTCACAGTCTTTTATAACCGGGAACCGGCATCCCTTTCGATCTGTCAGGCTGCGTATCCCCGGATTGCCCGGCTGACAGCCGAATGTATTGCGCCAGAGGCACTGGGATGATACCATAAGAGGCAGCCGTCCGTATACAACCGCCACGGCCCTGCTCAAATCAAGCTGCGCAAGCTCTGACTCATTCAGCTCCGGAGAGACCGTGTACCGTTCGGCGCCGAATTCCGCGGCCATTCGTTCCGCTTCCCGGTTCATAACATACATATTATAATCCATATGGAACGGCTTTTTCGCAAGCTCCCGATTCCCGGCAAGAAAAGCAAGCTCCTCCAGATTCCGGATCAGAAAACCGGCAACGGATGAATCGGACAGCTCGGGTACCATCTCTGACCAGGCATCAAAGGTATCGCATCTGAATATATGCGGAAGCCGGATATAGCACTGCGCGAAGGCTCCCGCTTCCTTTGCCGCCGCAAGCGCCCCCTTCCGTCCGAAACACCCGGAATCAAGATAGATTCGCTTTATTCCTGCGGC
The DNA here is from genome assembly GCA_018714285.1 of Candidatus Caccomorpha excrementavium. Lineage (GTDB taxonomy): Bacteria > Bacillota > Clostridia > Lachnospirales > Lachnospiraceae > Caccomorpha > Caccomorpha excrementavium. The sequence continues at coordinate 4,230 of DVNP01000276.1, forward strand.
AAGCGCCGCATCCAGCTGCTCTCTGCTGCTGACAACCGCCGACAGGCCGATTCCCTGGCTTTCCGGGCGCGAAACATCCGGTTTCTCTGTCGCGGCCTCCCTGCGGGGAGCCGTTCTCCGGTACGCAGCCGCAGCCGCTTCATCCAGCTTCAGAAGCGCCTGTCTCCTCAGCTCATTCAGGCCTCTTATTGACAGAAAGATCCCCTCATCGCAGCAAAGCGTCAGTGTCCGAAAGAAACAGGAGCCGCCTCCTGTTTTATTGAGCTGCTCTCTGATCCGCTCCTCGCTTACCGGACTGCTCTTCGCCGCCTGAACAATCTCTCCCTTCAGCCTCACCCGATCCGTTCCGCGGATGACCTCAAGCGCGCAGGGCGATCCAATCCGGGCCGTGAACACCCCGTCTGCGGCAAGTCTGTTCTCCGTCTCCAGATACTGCCGGGAAATCTGGCGAAGCAGCGTTTCATTTCTGGTCCGCCATACGGACAGCTTCGGGACAATACCTGCCTGCGGGCTGCAGTTCACAGCAAGATAATTCTGTTTTCCTTTCCCTGATACGAACTGTCCCTCCCCTACGGTAAAAGAATACTCCTTCTTCCCTCCCCGGATCTCCAGAACATCTCCTTCTCTTACGGGCACATCCAGACGGATCTCCGCGCGGATTCCCATTACCCGTTCCACGCGGCCGGCCGGGATTCCCGTATGATTCGGCCGATCCGCCGCCATCATGGAAGGCCCCTTCTTTGTATGGTAATACCCTTCTGAAAACCCTCCGCGGTTATACAGCTCCTCAAGCACCCTCAGATCCTCCCTGAACTCATCCGGATGCCCGCTTATATACTTCCTATATTCCTGTCTTCCGAGCGTCTCATATCGATCCATGTATTTACGGTAGATCGACGTAACGCCCGCCACATATTCCTCACGCTTCATCCGGCCTTCTATCTTGAAGGAATCAATTCCTGAGTCCATCAGCTCCGGCAGAACGGAAAGCGTGCACATATCCTTCATGCTCAGCAGATATCCCCTTCTGCCTTCCATTTCATATTCCAGACGGCAGGTCTGGGCGCACCGCCCTCTGTTGCCGCTTCTGCCCCCAAGCAGGCTGCTCATCAGGCACTGTCCGGAATAACAGTAACACATAGCTCCGTGAATGAACGTCTCTATCTCAAGATCCGTATCCCTTCTCATACGCGTGAGTTCGGGAAGCGTCAGCTCCCGCGCGGGCACAAGTCTGGTTACACCGTAATCCCGGAGCAGATTGGCGCCGTCTGCCATCGTCAGCGTCATCTGAGTGCTCGCGTGAAGCGCAAGCCCCGGAAAATTCCGATGCAGGAACCGGAGCGCGCCCGCATCCTGAACAATCGCCGCGTCAAGCCCCTGCCGGTAAAGCGGCTCTATATAATCATACAGCTCGTCTATCTCCTTCTCCTTCAGAAGCGTGTTCACGGTCAGATACAGCTTCTTCCCCCTGATATGCATATAATCAATCGCCGAAAGCAAAGCGTCCGTATCCGCGTTCTTTGCAAACGCTCTTGCCCCGAACCGGGTTCCTCCGATATAAACCGCGTCACATCCTGCCTGCGCAGCCGCCTTCATGCTCTCGAAGGAACCGGCCGGCGAAAGCAGCTCTACCGTTCTCTTATTTATCAAAACAACCTCCATTCCCGCTCCAAACCGCATAGAAAACATAAAAGGGCTGTCCTTAAGAACAACCCTCCAGCCTATTCCTGTTTCTCCTTCTTCCGTTCCGAAAGCTCTGTCTCAAGACGTACAATCGTCTTCTGCGCCGTAAAATAATCAGCCTTTAGCTTGTCCAGCTCCGCCTGCAGAGCAGCAATCCTGGTCTGCGCCTCGATGGCTTCATGCTTCAGATCAAAGATGTCCCGGTTCCTCGCGTCATTCTCCCTCTTAAGCTGCTCAAGCTGCTCCTTTCCCTTGAAATAATCATCGGCGATATTCAGCTGCATTAAAATATTCCGGGTCTCCGTATCCAGGAGCTTGTAGAAGTTCTTCCTCTTAAATTCCTCATTCCTGCTGTTGATATAGGAAGCTACCCTCTGCAGATAGTCCTCGCTTTCAAACCCGCTGATGGTATATCTTCTTCCGCATATGATAACATCGGTATCGTTCTGCTTCTTCATAATATCCTCGCTCCTGTCTTATGTATCTTAACGCCCGGCATCTTATCTCTATTATACACGATTTTCACCATAAAACAACAAAAACTTAAAAACGCCTCTACCGGCCGGAAGGCAGTCCAAAATGCCGGTATGCCAGATCCGATACAACACGCCCTCTCGAGGTTCGCAGAATAAACCCATTCTGTACAAGGTATGGCTCATATACGTCCTCAATTGTCCCCGCATCCTCTCCTATGGTTGTCGCTACCGCCTCCAGCCCTACCGGGCCCCCGTTATACTTCTCGATCATGGTAATCAGAATCTGCCTGTCAATATGGTCAAGCCCCATTTTATCGACCTCCAGCAGATCCAGAGCAAATACGGCGACATCCTTTGTAATTCTGCCGTCATACTTTACCTGCGCAAAGTCCCTCACTCTCTTCAGCAGGCGGTTGGCAAGCCTTGGCGTTCCGCGGGAACGCTTCGCAAGCTCCGCCGCGCCCTCCGGCTCGATCTCCACCCCAAGGACCCCTGCCGAACGCCTGATAATCTGCTCCAGCTCCCGATTCGTATAGAATTCCATCCGGTTCACCACTCCAAACCGGTCTCTGAGCGGCGCAGTCAGCATTCCCGCCCTGGTTGTAGCCCCAACCAGCGTAAAACGCGGCAGTTCAAGACGAATGGACTTCGCCGCGGCTCCCTTGCCGATTACAATATCGATCGCGAAATCCTCCATTGCCGGATATAAAAGCTCTTCAACCTGGCGGTTCAGGCGGTGAATCTCATCAATAAAGAGCAGATCCCCGGGCGCCAGATTATTCAGAATCGCGGCCATATCCCCGGGCTTCTCGATCGCGGGTCCCGCCGTTATCTTCAGATTCACTCCCATCTCATTCGCAATAATGCCGGCGAGAGTCGTCTTACCCAGTCCCGGAGGCCCGAACAGCAGCACATGATCCAGCGATTCCGACCTCTGTTTCGCAGCCTCAATATACACCTTCAGGTTCTCCTTGAGCTTTTCCTGTCCGATATAATCCTTCAGAAGCTGAGGGCGAAGCGTATTCTCCAGCCTGCTATCCTCCTCCATTGCCTCTGTCGCTATAATTCTTCTGGCCATATTCCATTCCTCATATTACTTTCCGAAATTTTTAAGACTCAGGCGAAGGATCTCTTCCGCCGTCATATCAGGCGTAATCTCCGTCATACGAACCGCTTTCAGGGCATCCGACGAAGGATAGCCAAGCGCCGCGAGCGCTTCGACTGCTTCCCGCGCCGATTCTCCCATACCTCCCGCGCCCGTCTCCTCCTGATCGGATACGAGCTTCTGTTCAAATGCGTCCTCAAGCCGGAGCTTATCCTTTAATTCCAGAATCAGCTTGCCGGCCGTCTTCTTTCCGATCCCCGGTATCTTCTCAATTGCCTTCATATCCTCTGCCAGCACAGCGAACCGGAGCTGATCCGCCGTTGCGGCGGACAGGATCGAAAGCGCGGCCTTAGGACCGATTCCGTTTACCGTAATCAGCATCCTGAACATATCCAGATCATCCTTCTTCAGAAATCCGAACAAAGAAACCCCGTCCTCCTTTACCTGAAGATAGGTATGCAAAAGAACCGTCTCTCCGATTCCCGGAAGACTTCCGAATACGCCGGACGGCACATTAATCTCATAACCAAGGCCTCCCGCCTCAAGCACAACAATGCCCGGACGGGTCTGCGCCAAAATTCCCTTTATAAATGCAATCATATTCCCAGCCTTTCCTCTACATCTGTGTTGCAAACACGGACAGTATCCGCTGGTATATTTTAATATACCACGGGC
>DVNP01000277.1 GCA_018714285.1 Candidatus Caccomorpha excrementavium
GGCATCCTACAAAGAGGATTGATGCAATTGTTGAAGGAGGAGTAAAGGATGGCAGTACTGACTATGGATGAGGTGGTATATACTTATCGGAATAAATATCAGACTGTTTATGCACTAAACGGGGTATCCGGAGAATTCAACAGAGGAAGATTTCATGCGATTACCGGCAGGAGCGGGAGCGGCAAATCAACCCTGATGTCTTTGCTCGCCGGACTTGAGCTGCCGGGCAGAGGAACGATACGGTATGAAGGAACACCGACAACAGATCTGGATCGGAATAAGTACCGAAGGGACTGTGCGGCTGTTATCTACCAGAGCTTTAACCTGTTCCCGCTTCTTACAGCGCGGGAGAATGTTATGTATCCCCTGAAGCTTAAGAAGGTTGAGAAAGAGAAATGCAGGGCGTATGCGGACGAGATGCTTGTACAGGTCGGACTTACGAAGGAGTATGCGGGAAGATTCCCGGCTCAGTTATCTGGAGGGGAACAGCAGCGCGTTGCGATTGCCCGCGCCCTTGCCGCCGATGCGCCGGTTATTTTAGCAGATGAGCCGACGGGGAATCTGGATTCTGGGAATGGGAAGCATATTGTGGAGATACTCAAGCATCTGGCCCATGAGAAGAATCGATGCGTGATTGTGGTTACTCATGATATGGCAATTGCGAATGAGGCGGATGAGGTGTTCCGAATGGAGGATGGGAGATTTGTATGATTTCATATCTGCATACCATTCGTTATATGAGTAATTCCGCGGACAATGCGTCATAATCCGCAATTTCCCCTTGACAACCGCCCCGGATTCGGATTACACTCTATCTATAATACCGCCGGAGCAGGCAGACAGACCGGACGGCGGTACGCGAAGAAGAGGAATAGTACATGGCGTGAATTCGGCAGAGAGAGGACGGCTGGTGAAAGTCCTTGGAGGAGCGCGGTGGAACCGGCCTTGGAGCACCGTATGAGTAAGTACGGCGTAGTCCGGCGTTAACGGAGAGAAGAGTGAACCGGCCGTTTTGGCCGGTTAATCAGGGTGGTACCGCCGGAGAAGTTCGGTCCCTTATTCTGTGAAGGAGATAGCCTCATGGAATAAGGGATTTTTTATACGCAGACTGATGCGTCAAGCAGTAGGAATGCGGGACTGAATTCAGAAGGGAGATAGAACGTATGGCAAAAGAGAAGAAGCTTGTGGAGGCAATTACCTCCATGGAAGAAGATTTCGCGCAATGGTATACCGACGTTGTGAAGAAGGCGGAGCTGGTGGAATATTCGGGCGTGAGAGGATGCATGATCATCCGTCCGGACGGATATGCCATCTGGGAGAATATACAGAAGGAGCTGGATGCAAGATTCAAGGCATCGGGCGTACAGAATGTCTATATGCCGATGTTCATTCCGGAGAGCCTGTTGAACAAAGAGAAGGAGCATGTGGAGGGCTTCGCGCCTGAGGTGGCATGGGTTACGCACGGGGGAATGGAAGAGCTTCAGGAACGGCTCTGCGTAAGGCCGACTTCCGAGACGCTGTTCTGTGATTTTTATCATAATATCGTCCACTCCTACCGTGATCTGCCAAAGGTGTATAATCAGTGGTGTTCAGTTGTAAGATGGGAGAAGACGACCCGTCCGTTCCTGCGTTCTATGGAATTCTTATGGCAGGAGGGACATACCGCGCACGCGACACAGGAGGAAGCTACGGAGAGGACGATACAGATGCTGAACATCTACGCGCAGTTCTGTGAGGAGGTTCTCGCAATTCCGATGATCCGCGGCAGGAAGACGGATAAGGAAAAGTTCGCGGGCGCCGAGGAAACCTATACCATAGAGGCACTGATGCATGACGGCAAGGCGCTTCAGTCCGGAACGAGTCATAACTTCGGAGACGGTTTCGCAAGGGCGTTTGATATTCAGTATACCGATAAGGAGAATACGCTTCAGTATGTCCACCAGACCTCATGGGGAATGTCTACGCGTATTATCGGTGCGATTATTATGGTTCATGGTGATAATTCCGGATTGGTTCTGCCTCCGAGAATTGCGCCGGTTCAGATCGCGGTTATTCCGATTCAGCAGCAGAAGGAAGGCGTACTGGAGAAGGCAGCCGAAGTGAAGGAAAAGCTGGGAGCGTTCCGTGTGAAGGTGGATGATTCCGATAAGAGTCCCGGATGGAAGTTCAGCGAGCAGGAGATGCGCGGTATTCCGATCCGGATTGAGCTCGGTCCGAAGGATATCGCGGCGAATCAGTGCGTGATTGTAAGACGTGATACGTCCGAGAAGATTGTGGTTTCGCTGGAAGAGGTTGATGCGAAGGCAGGAGAGATTCTTGACGCAATGCAGATCGATATGCTGGAGCGGGCGAGGAAGCATCTGGAAGCGCACACCTATGAGACGGCGGATCCGGAGGAATTCAAACGGATTGCGGCAGAGAAGCCCGGATTCATCAAAGCGATGTGGTGCGGCGACAGGGCATGCGAGGATAAGCTGAAGGAGGAAGCGGGCGTTACCTCGCGCTGTATGCCGTTCGCTCAGGAGAAGCTTTCGGATACCTGTATCTGCTGCGGCAGGCCGGCTAAGGCAATGGTATACTGGGGCAAGGCATATTAATCATTCAATTTGGAGGGCTTGCAGTGAGGATTGAATTGCCGGATAAGGTAACATACATTATCCGAACGCTTCAGGCACACGGCTATGAAGCATACGCGGTCGGCGGCTGTGTCAGGGATTCCCTTCTCGGGCGCATACCGGAGGACTGGGACATTACAACCTCCGCCGATCCGTATGCGACAAAGGCATTATTTACACGCACCATAGATACCGGAATCCGTCACGGAACGGTTACGGTCATGTGCGGAAAGCAGGGCTTTGAGGTAACGACCTACCGGATTGACGGAGAATATGAGGACGGCAGGCATCCGAAGCAGGTTTCTTTCACCAAAAGCCTGAAGGAGGATCTGGCCCGCCGTGATTTTACCATAAATGCCATGGCATATAACGAGGAAGACGGACTGATTGACCGGTTCGGCGGATCCGCAGATTTAAAGCAGAGAGTCATTCGCTGTGTCGGCGATCCAGGAAGCCGGTTCGATGAGGACGCGCTGCGGATTCTGAGGGCATTTCGCTTCGCTGCACAGCTGGACTTCTCAATTGAGGAAAAGACATATGCGGCGGCGAAGGATAAGGCGGTTAATCTGGGCAGAATCAGCGCGGAACTAATTCAGACCGAATTAAATAAGCTGCTTCTGTCCTGGCATCCCGAGCTTTTGGTGAGCGCCTGTGAGGCAGGATTAACCGCGGTATTCCTTCCGGAATTCGATCGTCTGATGGAGGCCGGGCCTTTCGGGAACGGTTCGGGAGTACCTGCGGTTGAGGCTTTGAAGGCGCTGGTATGTGAGCCGGATGCTGCTGCGATACGAACGATATGGCGCGGGGACGTACCGAAGGAGCGTCTGATTCTGTCTTTGACCGTGCTGCTTCACGCGGCGGGAGAAAAAGCGGCATTCGGGGCCATGAAGCGTCTGAAATATGACAATGAAACAATACGGAGCGTCTGTCATCTGATCCGGTATTACGGATATGACTGGCCGCTGACTCCTGTGGGCATCAGAATGGCAATGCATGAAATCGGAACCGAATCCATGAGGCTTTTGCTGCTGCTTCGTGCCGTGCAGAACCTGCCGGGAAAAGGAGAAGAGGCGGAAGCAGTATTGGAGTCCGTAAGGCTGTATGAAGGAATTCTCAGGCGCAGGGAATGTGTCAGTCTGAAGGATCTTGCCGTTACGGGGGAGGATCTGATTCAGATCGGATTTAAGCCGGGAAGGAGCCTGGGGGAGATTCTTGGCCGGCTGCTTATGCAGGTTATAGAGGATCCCGAAAAGAATCGGAGGGAAATTCTTCTGGCCGAGACTGAGAGAATGGCGGATGAATATCAGTCAAAAGGAAGCAGGATGTGAAACGTGGTGCTGTCGAAATCGGACGTCGCGGTAATAGTTCCGCCGTGGAGAGCAACGAGCTCCTGTACAATGGAGAGTCCGAGGCCGTTTCCGCTTTTTTTGGTTGTATAAAAGGGCTCAAAGATATAAGGAAGCGATTCAGGAGCAATATGAGAACCGGTATTGCTGATTTTGAGGGAAAGGCGCGGATTATCCTCGTTCTTGTTGACACGGAAAAGGGAGAAGCAGACGGTAATCTCGCTTTCTTTGCGGGCGGCCTCGAGCGCATTCTTTATGAGATTGATCAGGATACGGCGGATCCTTACCGGATCACAGTAAAAGGACTGTAAGGCGGGGACGGCGGCGGGTTCCACATGGATTGCAATGGAAATTTGTTTCTCGGAGGCTTCTGCTGCGAAACTTTCCCGTACGGAGTTTGTCAGCTCATACAGATCGCAGTACTCTTTTTTGAGATTTTGCTCAGAATCAAACGAGACGGCCGGATTTGAAGCCGCGGGCGGCCGGACCTCCTCATCTGTGTCTGTATACTGGGCAGACAGGAGCTCGTACGGATAAATAGAATGAATATACGCGGACAAATCATTCAGGGTATGATTGACATTCGTAAGATCATTCATAACCTGGCGCCAGTGACAGAAGGTTCGAACCTCCGGATGTCTGGATTCAATCAGTTGCAGGGAGCTGTAAATCAGCGTCAATGCGCTGCGCAGCTCATGATTCGCTTTGGCGAATACGGATGAAATAGTGAAATCGGTTGTGTTTATAGAATTCATAGTATCCTCCTTGTAAAATGGTATGGTTATCAATCCGACATAATCAATTATAACAAGGAAAATTATCTTTTTCAACAAAATATAGTAGCCATAATTCGACAAATAATGAAATTATATGTCGAAAAATAAAATTTCAAGTCGGATCCTGTCCGAAAAGTGCGAATAAATTTGAGACGGACAGGATGCGAACCCCGGTTTCAGCGCCCGCGCTGCAGCCGCAGAACCGGGATACACGCAGGCAGCGCAGAAATGAGGAGACATATGGGACAGGAAAATTGTGTTTTTTGTAAGATTGTGAACGGAGAGATTCCGTCGGCAACGATTTATGAGGATGAGTTCTGCCGCGTTATTCTGGACATAGCGCCGATGGCAAAGGGACATGCTGTTCTGCTTGTGAAGAAGCATTATCCGGATCTGTTCGGGATCGATCCCGATACGGCGTCCGGCGTTCTGTGCGCCGCGGCGAAGGTTGGAGAGGCCATGAAGAAGGCACTTGGCTGTGACGGAATTAATCTGATGCAGAACAACGGGCCCGCGGCAGGACAGACCGTATTTCATCTGCATTTTCATATTATTCCCCGCTGGAAAGGCGACGGACTCACACTTGGCGGACCGCAGGGAAGCTATGCGGAAGGAGAAGCCGCAGAGATTGCGGCGGAAATCCGCGCCTGCATGGAATAGAAGGGCGATTTCATTCCCGTTGAAGCGCGCGATAATGCATAAACAGGAGGGGGCCAATCACTCCCTCCTGTTCGATCTTCGGAATATACGGGTGATTTAATTCTTCGTGTCTTCGCGGTTTTGGCAAGCCTGATTCAGAATCTCCAGAATGAGTCTGACCGCATTGTTCTGGGGACTCTGATTCATAGCGCTGATGTATCGTTCCCTGTTGTCGGATACCTCTGTTATGGCGTTCAGCAGCGTCTCGTTGGTAAGCTCCTCCTCCTTCAGAATATAGCTGTATCCCTGACGTTCAAAGGATTCGGCGTTCAGGATCTGATCCCCGCGGCTGGACGCGGCGGGAAGAGGAATCAGGATATTGGGCTTTCTTAAGGCAAGCAGCTCGCAGATGGCATTGGCGCCGGCGCGGGACAGGACAATATCCGCGGCGGCCAGCAGATCGGGGAGCTCCTTGCTGATGTACTCATACTGAACATAACCGGAAGTGCCGTTACATGCGGGATTCATCTTTCCCTTGCCGCACAGGTGAATAATCTGGAAGCGCCGGACCAGAGTCGGAAGAAGGTTCCAGACGGCCTCATTCAGCGCGGCTGCGCCCGTACTGCCGCCCATAACCAGAAGAACCGGACGGTTCGCCGTAAAGCCGCAGAAATCGAGTCCTCTGATACGGCTGCCGGCAAACAGCTCCGGGCGGATCGGCGTTCCGGTCAGTACTGCCTTATCTTTCGGCAGATAATTCAGGGTCTCCGGGAAATTGGCGCAGACTGTCCGCGCGGAGGGAATACATATCTTGTTGGCAAGCCCGGGCGTAATGTCGGATTCGTGAATCACTGCAGGGACATGATGCCGCCTGGCCGCAAGGACAACAGGGACGGCTACGAAGCCGCCCTTGGAAAATATGACGTCCGGCTTCAGCTGCTTAATCAGGGCGGAAGCTTCTTTGCAGCCCTTTAATACCCGGAAGGGATCCGAAAAATTCTTCGGGTCAAAGTAGCGTCTGAACTTACCCGAGGAGATTCCGTAATAGGGGATCCCCGCCGCGCTGATCAGATCCCGTTCAATCCCCTGATAGGAGCCGATGTAATGGATCTCCCAGTTATCCTCCTTCAGCTGCGGTATCAGGGCGATATTCGGCGTGACATGGCCGGCCGTTCCGCCGCCGGTCAGAATAATTCGCTTCATTTGGCGCAGGCCTCCCATTCCTTCAGCGCGCGGGCAAGCTGATCCGGACATGAAGTGGGCTTAAAGCCGCACCTTACGCCTTCCAGACGGCGGATGACCTCGTCAACGGGCATTCCCTCCACCAGCCTGCAGATGCCCTGTGTATTGCCGCTGCAGCCGCCGACAAAAGCAACGTCTTTCACTTTGTTATCTTCTGTAATCTCAAATTGAATCTCTTTAGAGCATACTCCTGATGTTTTATATTTCATGTCGGTATTCTTCCTTTCTTTCTTAAATTTCATTATTGCAGTTCAGTTTCTTTTTATTGTAAACCATATGAAGCAAATTTGCAATTCCAATTTATTGACGGAATATCGGGGCTATGCTATGATAAGGCGGAATCTATGACGTTTGATTTAAGAAGAAAGGCGGATGCGGGAATATGGATCAGAAAAGAATCGGCATTATCGGCGCAATGGAAGAGGAGGTTGCCCGGCTGAAGGAGCGTATGACGGATTCAAAGACAGAAAGCAGAGCAGGGATGGAGTTTATCCGGGGAACGCTGTGCGGCAGGGATGCGGTAGTAGTACGTTCCGGGATCGGTAAGGTGAATGCGGCTGTCTGCGCGCAGATCCTGTGTGATGTCTATCAGGTGGATCTGATAATTAATACGGGAATCGCGGGATCGCTGAATGCGGAGATTGAAATCGGAGATATTGTGATTTCGACGGAGACGCTGCAGCACGATATGGACGCGACGGGCTTCGGTTACGAACCCGGGATAATTCCGCGGATGGATACCTCCGTATTTCCGGCGGATCTAAGGCTTGCTGCGCTTGCGGCCGAAGCATGCGCGAAGGCGAACCCGGATATCCGCGTTTTTTCGGGGCGGATAGTAAGCGGAGATCAGTTTATATCCGATAAGAATAAAAAGGAACGGCTTGCAAAGCAGTTTCAGGGGCTCTGCGTTGAGATGGAGGGCGGAGCGATTGCGCAGGCGGCATACCTGAATCAGGTGCCCTATCTGGTTCTTCGTGCTATCTCCGATAAGGCGGATGACAGCGCATCCATGTCCTATGAGACATTTGAAGCAATGGCAATCCGCCATACCATCCGACTGATGACGGAACTTCTTCCGATGCTGTAATAAAAAGTGCTTGCATAAATCTGAGGCTTGTGTTAAAGTATGCCATATCTGACAAGACAGCTATCTATACACATGTATGAACAGCTGTCAGGATTAATCGGATTCTGGCATAGTTTAAGGGAGGAAGCCATATGGACAAAGTGAAGAAGATTCTGAACAGGATTTTTATTGACGGGCTCGGAGCAATGGGCTTCGGCCTGTTCGGCACACTGATTATCGGCACGATTATTGAACAGATCGGAAATCTGATCG
>DVNP01000278.1 GCA_018714285.1 Candidatus Caccomorpha excrementavium
GATTTTTCAAGGCATAGTACCCGCTATGTCCAATGTTTATGTCCATTTCTCGTAAAATTTCTTTTCCTGCACGATATTCAGTTGTCAAGTTTCGGTTGGAATCTCATTCATTGAGATTCCGAGAAGTTATAATATAATTCCGATGTCAGTCATCCGGTTCTTAGAAGCCGCGGCTTCCCCCGCTGTGGGACGCGCCTCCGGGAGATCTTCCGCCGGTATTCCGGCTTCCATGGCCTGAGTCCGAGTCGGGCCGTCTGGTTCTGGTTACAAGGGTTCTTAAGTAAATATCCCGGCTTGCCGTGACGCCGGAGTGTTCCTGATTCAGATAGGTACGGCTGTTCGTCGTTACCCTGCCGCTGTCACGGGGAAGCAGAACGGCAACCGTAATGGCTCCGACGGCAAGAGCAGCGATAACCTGGAACAAAGTCGTGAAATAAAACGGCACTTCCTCATGTCCGAGATAATAACCGGTCCGCTCCAGAAATGTCTCGAATGCGGTTAGGTAATCTCCTCTGCTGAGCATAGGTGTAATCTCATCCAGAATATCGTCGATCCGGTTATATGAGATCAGGTCTTCGCAGATTCCGTAGCCCTGAATCTCCACCGTCCGATTGCCTGGTTCCATGCTGACCAGCAGGAGTACGGCATCAGCCGCAAGCCGTCCCGCCGCGTATTCGCTGTCAAAATAATCCTCCAGAAAACGCGTCGTGCTTTTGCCGTTCAGATCCTGTTCGGTCAGGATCCGGATGCTTACGGAATATTCGGATTCAAGCGATAGAATTGTATCCTCCAGTGAGGAGACGGCATCCGAAGCAAGAAGTCCAGCCTGATCCGTAATCCGGTTCACGGAAGCGTCTGCGGGAACCGGACGCAGCAGAACGGACAATACGAATAAAAGAAACAGCACAGGCGCAAAACTATGTAAATGTATCAATGGAGTTCGTGTCCTCATAGCAGCGGCCCTCCTAATATTAAGGATATCAGTTTCTGAAGAATAAATATGCATCCTGATACGCCGAAGAACCAGGCGGCGATTTTGCCGGCGGATTTCGGCGGCTTTCCGACAATCTTTCCGGTCTGTCCGTTCATTGCGAATGTATGTTCGGCCTTGTTGTAATCATAGCAGACCATCCAGACAGGAAGCAGTACGTAATCGGAATGAAGATTCCTGGAGCGGATGTCCTTACGGTTAATGTGTACGGTTGTGTAGCCGGAGATGGAGCCCCGGATGTATTCGTCCGTATACCGGTCGATCCGTTCCCTGATGCGGGGAAACAGGTCCTCGTCCGTGTAATTATATTTCTCGGCAAGATAACCGGCCAGGTACGGCATATTGAACCGGATTAATTCGTCATAGCGGTAAGGCTCAAGCTTATCCATCATCGCATCGTTCATTTTCGCAGATGCGTCTGCCGGTATATTCTCATAGTTCAGATTGACACGCCGGTAGACATGATAGTAAGAGGTCTCCGTATAGTCATAGTCGCCGCGCCGGAAGGTGCGCACCCGGGTACAGGTCGCGTCCGCGTCGCCTGCGGAATTCACATCATACAGCCAGAATGGAATATACATTCCCTGAATGCTCTTAATCCGGTTGGCCATCTGAAAATCCTTAGGCGTAAAACGGCCGCTCCGGCACCATTTCTTAAAGGCTTCCTGAGCCTGTTCCTTTGTGATTTTAAAAGGAATGATTTTAGCGGGAGCAAGACTGCCGCTCAGCCTGTCGCCCAGAACAACCGGGGCACCGCAGAAGGAGCAGGTTGTCGCTGCAGTGTCGGCATCGGCGATAATAACGGCTCCGCAGTTATTGCAGCAGTACTCAAGGGCTTCATCTCCTTCAAACCGGTTCTGTTCCGTATCATATGTCTTGTCAAACTGTATGGGATTCTCATCTGATATATCATCAGGGCAGAATTCTTCTACCTCATCATTCTCCGGGGCCTTTTCCGGAAGAGGAAACTTCTCAATATCAGCCGCATGGCCGCAGTTCGGACAGGTCAGCTTGCGGGTATTCGGATCATAGGACATATCGGAACCACATTTGGGACACTTGTATTGAATAACCACTCTGTTTTCCTCCTGTTATCAGAATTACTTTAGCTATAGTTTACGGTTTGCAGAAAGATTCGTCAAGTTAAAATTAGGTGAATATTTTGTGAGAACATATTGTATGAAGGGCAGATCATTGCTATAATATTAGCTATGTTTATGAAAGGAACCGGAAGCATATGTGGATTGCAGATCACTGGAAGGATTATGAGGTGCTGGATGCGTCGGACGGAGAAAAGCTTGAGAGATGGGGTGAATATATCCTGATACGTCCGGATCCGCAGGTTTTGTGGAATACGGAAAAGAAGCATCCCGGCTGGAGAACGTGCAGCGCTCATTATCACAGAAGCAGCAGGGGAGGCGGGGAGTGGGAGTTCTTCCGGCTTCCGAAGATATGGGAGATTGGGTACCGCGGACTTACGTTCCGGCTTCAGCCGTTCAGCTTTAAGCATACCGGGTTATTCCCGGAACAGGCGGTGAACTGGGACTGGATGAGCGGGATCATCAGCCGGGCCGCGGCAGAGAAGCCCGGCTGTCAGCCGAAGATTCTGAATCTGTTCGCCTATACCGGCGGCGCTACCGTCGCGGCGGCAAAGGCCGGCGCCGCCGTTACGCATGTGGATGCTTCGAAGGGAATGGTAACATGGGCGAAGGAGAATGCGGCGGCAAGCGGATTAGGCGGGGCGCCGATCCGTTATATTGTGGATGACTGTACGAAGTTCGTTGAGAGAGAGCTGCGCAGAGGCAGCCGCTATGATGCGGTTATTATGGATCCGCCCTCCTACGGAAGAGGGCCAAAGGGAGAGATCTGGAAGCTGGAGGATCAGCTGTATCCCTTCCTTAAGCTGACTGCGGGACTTTTGAAGGAGAAGCCATTATTCTTTCTGATTAATTCCTATACAACAGGATTGCAGCCTGCGGTTCTGGCTTATCTGCTCGGCACAATCATAACGCCCGTACACGGAGGCAGCGTAAAGGCTGAGGAGATCGGCCTGCCGGTCACGGAGAGCGGGCTTATTCTTCCGTGCGGCGCGTCCGGCCGGTGGGAAGGCAGTCAGATAAAAAAATAGGACGGAGAATGGACAGATTATGACAGATAAGGCGCAGAAAGGAATGTTTCTGCGCCTTGTCATTTATATTTAAGGAAGCTTTTTCTGAATTTTG
>DVNP01000279.1 GCA_018714285.1 Candidatus Caccomorpha excrementavium
GAGAGTGAAGGGTACAAAGATTCGGCAGCCGCTCCCAATTCACAAGATCCTTCGTCCTTACGATCCCTGCCGCAGCAGTGGCAGCAGACAGGTCGGGATTGCTCTCGTCCTTGCTCTCCGAGCAGAATACCCCATAGATGTAGCCGTCCTCGTGCAGAGTCAGACGCATATCGTAGACGTTGGTTTCTGACTTTTCTGTATCCGGCAGGATAACCGGATATTCTTCAAATTCGAATCCCTGGACAGGATCTTTACTCTTCGCTAAGGCGAAGAAGGACTTCCTGTCAGAACCTTCCACTCTGGCCATGAGATAGTAATACCCATTCCAGTAGAGTGCACCGGAATTGAATACAGCATTGACTCCAAGACGCTCCATGAAATACGGGTTTGTGTCCGGATTCAGATCATATCTCCAGGTAACAGGAATATGCTCTCTTGTAAGTACCGGGTATTGATACCGTTCTATCACGCCATTGTAAAAATCAGATTTTGGATTAGGTCTTGCGATGAGTCGGTTATATTTTTCCGTTTCAATATAATATTGTGGGTGCAGCATAAAGTACCTCCGTTTTTCTTTTTTATCTGTACATCTTTCGTTTGCTTTTATTTTATGACATATATCGTTGATTGTCAATGATTTGATATAAAATTAACGTTATAAAATAATTGACTGAAAAAAAACAAAATGATATAATAAAAAACGAAAACAAACGATTAATATACCATCGGTTGGAGGTATGCGTTAATGGAAAAAGGGATGAAAGGAATGGCTCTGGTACTGATATTGGGGTTGATAGTTGGGATCTGCGGCTGCGCAGGTGAGCAGAAGGAACCCATCAGGCTGATGGAGGAGACTGACTTCTATGAAGGAGTGGAGTATTATAAAGAGCCGGTAAAACGCGGGGATCTGACGGAACAGATACAGATTGTCAGCCAGTTTCTGCCGCGCGAGGAATGGGAATTGGGGTTTGAGACAGGAGGGCTTTTGCTATCTGCTTTATATGTGGAAGTGGGGGATGAGGTTACGGAAGGCGAGATCCTGGCGGAGCTTGACTGTTCGGATCTGGAGGAAGAGCTGTTCCGGCTGGAGGCGGAACAGGAGAAACTCTATCTTCGACTGGACTATCTGACGAAGCTTTCAGAGATTGATAAGGAGTATGGGGGATCCGGGGCGGAATGGAAAGAGGAACTGCTTCAGACAGAGGGAAGCCTTGAGGTCACTGCGCTTAAGATCCAGGAATGTGAAGAGAAAGCAAAGAAGCGTCGGATCTACGCGCCGATGGATGGTACGGTATCTTATATTGCAGAATACGAAGAGGATCAGCGCTCAGTTAGGGGAGAGCCTTTCATCACCGTGATTGATACGGAACTTACGCTGCAGGCGCTGACAACGGATGGCGATTATCTCTATGAGGGAATGCCGGTCGAGATCACGATTCGGGATGAGATTTATAACGGAAGCGTGACAGAGGTAGAGCAGATCCGTGAAGATCGTTATGAAGCCTCGTTCTATCTGGAGGAACCGGTACAGTTCCCGCAGGGAACCAGAGGGATTATTACCATTGTACTGGAAGAAAAAGAGGACGTCTTATATGTGCCGGTCAAGGCGATTGGAGAGATTGACGGGAAAACGGTTGTGTTTTATGAGGATGAGAATGGCCTGAAGGCATATAAGGAAGTAACGATTGGATATGAGGCAGACGGAAAGGTTGAGATTCTGGATGGGCTGGAAGAAGGGGATCTGGTCATTTTATAGTGGAAAGCGGCGACATGGTGTGGGGAAGGATGGAGGTATCTTATGGAAACAAAGAGAACAGCGGCTGCTGTTGCCGGAATGCTCATGTGCCTTTCTGTTACGGTGGGCTGCGGCAGCCAGACGCAGGAGCCACAGCTGATCGATCCGGCTACGGTGGTCTATTCGACCTGTACGGTTCGATATGAGAGTCTGACGGAGGAGGCGTTTTATGACGCCAGCGCGGTATGCGGATTCACGGAGCTCTATCCGGGGATGTCCGGAACCGTAGAGTATCTTGAGGCGATTCCGGGCGATCCGGTAAAGAAGGGAGATCTGCTGCTTAAGCTTGCGGATCGTTCCGAGGAGAGGGAGTCGCTCTTGTCAGAGCTAGAGAGGCTGAAAACGGAGGGGGAACGTCTGGATACAGAGTATGAGGAAACACTGGGATCCGGGATGGATGGCGCGGCCTTAAGCAGAGCGGAAGCAGAATATGAGTACTTATCCGGCTGCAATCGTGTGGATATTGAGGCAATCGAAAGACAGCTTCAGACATTGGAAGAAGAAGAGGAGAAGACGACAGTATACGCCCCGTTCGATGGAATTGTCGCGTCTGTCCGAAGCGTCAGCGTAGGAGAACGGATTGAGGAGAATGAGCCGTTCTTAATTCTCGCAGATCCGTCTCAGGTTACCATTGATACAGAGTATATTACGATGAGCGCGGCAGAGGAAGCCAAGACCACGAAGATTCTATATGGCGATACCATACAGGATGGAGAATATGCCGGGGCAGAATCGGAGATATTCCGGAATGCGGCATATCGGGGATATGCACTGACGTCTTCCTTTTTCTGTGAAACAATGCCGGAATTCGGAGAATATGCCGCTGTGATATTAAGCTCCCCCGAGACGGAGGAGGTGCTTGCCATCGAAGAAGAAGCGATTCAGACGGCCGGCGCCCAGGAATATGTCTATCGGATGGAGGATGGCAGAAGGGTTCTGACCGAGATAGAAACGGGCAGGCACATGGGAGGGCTTGCGGAAGTCCTTGACGGACTTGAGGAAGGAGACGAAGTATGTCTTCCTGCGGCGCAGGAAGAAGGAGAGAAAGAGGCGGGGGAGGAATCTTCCCTTGTAAGAAGGGGAACCTATATCCAGACGTTTGAGACGCAGCATGCAGAAAGAGTGTCCGTGAAAAAGGTTGGCTTAAGTTTTCGTGGGTCGAACGGCGTACTGACGCGGATGGCTGTCCGAAATGGCAGTGAAGTGGCTCAGGGTGATTTGATTGCTGTGATTCAGCCGGAATTCAGCGCGGCAACGGAACGGGAACGGTTCCTTGCATGGGAAGCCGCGCAGAGGGAATATGACAGAATCGCGGCGGCCGGAGGCGGGAAGGAAGCACTGGAGCAGGCCCGTCTTAGCTGTCAGGAAGCCGAAGAGAGATATCGCTCCTATGAGGCGTTGAAGCAGGAGGTCTTAATTACCGCCCCAGAGGACGGGATCATCACCGGCGTAACCGGGCTGAGGGAGGGAGATCCGGTTGCGGACGGTACTGTGATTGCCACCATGGATTATCAGTCTCCCTGGTTTATTCAGGTACAGGATACCGGAGGATCTTTGAGATTCGGGATGGAAGTTACCATAGTAAATGAATATCGAGGAAGTTCAGAAGAATATACGGGGCAGGTCGTGTCTATGTATGAAGAACGGACGGGAGGCGATCCTGGATATTGCCTGGTTAAAATCGATGGACTTATGGAAGAACCGGAATGGGGAGACTTTACTGTCCGTGCTGTTATAAAAGAAATGGACGACGTGATCTTAGCGGATAACCGCGCGATCTACCAGGAAGCGGGGCGGTATTATGTCTACCGGCAGGAGGACGGCGAGTTAAGGAAGATCTATATCACCATAGCTGCTGATAACGGCAGTGATACCTGGGTTCTTTCAGGCCTGGACGAAGGTGATCGGCTGATTCTGAAATAATGGCGGAAACGGGGGAAAGGATATGTTTCGATTTATACTCAAAAAATTATTGCACAAGAAATGGATGACGATGGGCCTCCTGCTTGGAAATATTCTTCTGACCGCCGTTGCTTCGGCGAATCCGATGTATCAGTCGGCAGCCCGGCAGAAGCTGATGAACCGTCTGGTGGCAGAGAACGGAGGAGACATTCCCGGACTGGCGCGTACGGATTTGATGTATACGCTGAACACAGAATTCGATCTGGAATCGGCTCTCTTCCGTGATTTCGATGAGATTCCGGATAAGATAGAGGAAGCGCTCCAGGTTCCGGCAGAGGATCTGATTATACATAATCGGATGCAGGAAAGAGAGATCAGCGCCGTCTCCATGATCCGGCAGGACGGCCCGGATGGAAGCCGGTTCCGTATTGGGTGTATTACGGATCTGTGGGATCATATTACCATCATTGAAACGGCGGAAGGGGCAGGGAAGGTAGGAAGCGTTACAGACAGGATCCTGGAGGCTGCCGTAAGCAGGCAGGTGATGGCGCAGCAGGATTTCTTACTGGGAGAGATCTATGAATTCGAGGATTTCACAGATGCGGTGACGGGGGAGAATGTTAGATTCCGAATCGCCGCTGTCTTTGAACTGGCAGACGGGAAGGTCTGGCCGGAGCGTCCGGATACGTTCGAGGGAGAATGCTTTGTATCGGAGGATACGTACTTTCAGCATATCTATCAGACCGAAGGGAGACGCCCTGTGGAGCGGACGATCTACCAGGTGTTTGATTATCAAGCGATGGAAGAGGAGAGGGGAGAAGAATTACTGGCCATTGTACAGCAGCTGGACGAGGAAGCGTCCTGGAACGGAAGGACCTCCTTTGAGGCGTCGTTTGAGGCCGGGCTTAGCGAATATGTAAGGCAGGAGGGGCGCGTTACGCAGATTATGTGGATCTTGCAGCTCCCGATCTTCCTTTTGCTGGCCGCATTCCTGGTTCTGGTATCCGGGCAGCTCTACGCGCTGGAGGACGGCGAGATATCCATGCTTCGAAGCCGTGGGGCAGGAAAGCTTCAGATCGTAGGGGTTTATGTTGGGCAGAGCACGATCCTTGCGCTGGCGGGAGGTGTGATTGGCCTGCTGCTTGGATTCCTGTTATGCGTTCTGATTGGGACGGCGAACGGATTCATGAGCTTTGAAAATCCTGTTGATCTGTCGTTCCGGCCTGGCCTGTCTTCTATAGGGATGATGCTTGCAGCGGCCCTTGTGTCTGTGCTTGTGATGACGCTTCCGGTATTAAAATACGCGCGTGTCACGATTGTGGAACAAAAGCGGAAGAAGAGAAGCAAGCCGATTTGGCAGAGGTTCTTTCTGGACTTTTTATGCGTGGCGGTTTCCGCATACGGCTGGTACAGCTTCGGGCGCCAGGAGCAGCAGATTCGGGAGGCTGCTCTGAATATGGAGTCCTTCGATCCGTTCCTGTTCCTTTGCCCGTACTTGTTTCTTCTGGGCGCGGCTCTGATCCTGCTTCGGATCCTGCCGCTCCTGATTCAGCTTCTATACCGGATGTTCCGGATCCGAATGAAACCGGAGACACTGGCGGCCTTTCTTCAGATTATGAGAAACAAGGGAGGGCAGGGGTTCTTATGCCTGTTCCTAATGCTGACGGCGGCGATGGGGATCATGAACGCATCTATGGCAAGAACCCTTGAGAGGAAAGACGAGGATGAAGTTCGATATCGCACAGGCGCGGATCTTGTACTTCAGGAGCGGTGGGAAAGCAATGCGGGCCTGCGGGTTATGAATCCGGAACTGCCAGCCCTGTTCTATGAGCCGGATCTCTCGCGGTATGACGCGCTGAGTAGCCAGGTTTTTATGACTGCGGTAATACGCGACGAGTACACAAGATTATCCGTCCGCGGCGTGGAGCTAAGCAATGTTCTGATGCTTGGGATTGATACCAAGGAGTTCGGGGAAACCGCATGGATGAAGGACGGTTTGACAGAGACGCACTGGTATGAGGACTTGAATAAAATGGCTGTTAATACGACCTATATCCTGGTATCCCGGAATTTCCAGGAGGAGTATGAGATGCAGGAGGGAGACGTCCTGTATTTTGAAGGATTATATGGAGGAACCTCCGAGGGGACGATCGCGGGATTCGTGGATTATTTCCCGGGATATACCCCGCAGGAGGGAGAGTATCTGATTGTTGCTCACCGAGATCAGATTCAGGCGGATTATGGAAGCGTTCCCTATGAATTGTGGATGAAGACGAACGGAAACAGCGATGCTGTGTACCAGTTTCTTGAGGAAGCGCAGATTCCGGTGGAGCGTCTTCTTGATGTGGAGGAGCTAATCCGGGAGGCGCAGGGGGAAACCATCTATCAGATTACCTGCGGAGTCCTGACCATTAATTATCTGGTTGTATTAATCCTGTGTATGACCGGATTCCTAATTTTCTGGACCCTGTCGATTAAGGCGAGAGAGCTGCTGTTCGGAGTATATCGGGCGATGGGCCTTACGATGAAAGAGATCATGAAGATGCTGTTCCAGGAGCAGTTCTTCCTTTCGATTCTGACCGTGCTTTCCGGGACCGGAATTGGCATTGCGGCGGCAGCGGGTTTCGTCCTGCGGATTCTGCCCGCGTTCGCGAAGGAGGGTGAGGTACTCCCGGCGGTATTGTATATCGATGGAGGAGATATCCTTGTCATTCTGATCTCCTGCGCGGTTATGGTTGGCGCGGGAATGGCTATCCTTGGATGGCTGGTGGCAAGAATCCGGATTGCCCAGGCTCTGAAGCTTGGAGAACTATAAGGCGAAGAGGAGGAATACAAGATGGGAATACGGATGGAAGCTTCCGGAATTCAAAAAGGATATCCGTTGCCTGAGGGAGGGAAGAACCTGGTACTGAAGGGGATTGATCTGACGATTCCGGAGAAATCGCTGGTCATTATAAAGGGCCGCTCCGGATCCGGTAAGACAACCCTGTTGAATTTGCTTGGAGCATTGGAACGTCCGGACGAGGGGCATATCTTGTATGACGGGCTGGATCTGGCAACGGCTTCCGAGAAGGAGATTACGATGCTGCGTAGGCGCCGGATGGGATTCGTATTCCAGGCGGTTGCTCTGGTCCCGTCTATGAGCGTGGGGGAAAATGTGGAATTCGCGATCCGGCTGGCAGAGGGAGCGGGACGCCACCGTCAGGCGGATCGGGAGGAAAGGGTCAGGGAATGCTTGAATCTGGTGGGACTTGGGAAGAGGATTCATCATATGCCCCAGGAGCTTTCCGGAGGAGAGCAGCAGAGGTGCGCAATTGCCCGTGCGATGGCGCACCGTCCGGAGATTATCCTCGCGGATGAGCCAACCGGAGAACTGGACTTTAAAACGGCGCTTGCCGTTGTCAATATCTTCCGTGATATGGTGGAGAAAGAAGGCGTGACAGTCATTATGACAACTCACGATAC
>DVNP01000280.1 GCA_018714285.1 Candidatus Caccomorpha excrementavium
TAGTCAAATCAGCATGGGGAATGAGATCCGCAAGGATCCGTGGCAGACGGATATCTGCCTGGGACACTGGTTCTATGATGTCCGGGCGTCATATAAGGGGCC
Organism: Candidatus Caccomorpha excrementavium; assembly: GCA_018714285.1. Taxonomy (GTDB): domain Bacteria; phylum Bacillota; class Clostridia; order Lachnospirales; family Lachnospiraceae; genus Caccomorpha; species Caccomorpha excrementavium. The sequence continues at coordinate 103 of DVNP01000280.1, forward strand.
GAGGCAGGTAACGGACCTGCTGGTCGATATTGTGTCGAAGAACGGCAATCTGCTCCTGAACATTCCGCAGAGGCCGGACGGAACGATTGACGACGAGTGCCGCTATACGCTTGAGAAGACAGCGGTCATGCACGCGGATCATACGTTGAAGACCTTTATCCGTCCGGACGGATCGGTCTGCCACGGCTATCAGTTCATGGAGGCCGGGGGCGTTGCGGCAGGCGAGGTGAATCACTGCGGCTACGGCGTGAGTTCGTTCTGGGTCAGGGGACTGACCTGAGCCATCTACGGATATGCGATTGCGGCGTGTGCGTTCGACGAGCTGTACCGTCAGACCGGGGACGAGACGTTGAGAGCAGCGGGAGAGACGATCTTAGAGCGGATCTCCGGACCGGATTACCGGAATCCGGATTCGGAAAGCAGCGGATTGCTCCTGCATTCCAACGGGCTTGAGCATTGTACCAGCTTCGGAGATTATTTCTATATGATGGAAGCGCTGATGCGCTATATGGACGGTATGGAAGCTTACTGGTAACAATAGTATAAAGTTCAAAAATGTGCAAAGAAAGAGGATTATTATGAATGCGAAAACAAAACCGTTTCGATATAATGTTGGAGAAGCGATAATAGAACCGTTCCGGGATCCGTCGGTAAGCGGGCTGAAGGACTGGCAGCTTGCAGATACGGGGGCGCAGGGAGTAAAGGTAACGCAGTACTGGTGTTATGTGCCGTACGAGTGGCTGCGTACCGCTCCGGACGGAACAGGAGTGAAGCTGGTAAGAGATTATGAGGATCTGTGCATGGAGGGATATGACGCGCTGGTGCTTTCGGCAGCAGTGCCGGAGAACGGATTCCTTCAGCTTACCGCCGTCACGGATCAGGGAGTGAAATCGGCGCGGAGCATATTACGGAGATTGTCATTGAGGCAGGCAATACGACCGGAGAATCCGCGATCGGCTGGATTAACTGGCTGGGAGCGCAGAATACGAGACTGCTGAATGAGTATCTGAGCCTGAAGCGGCAGTATGATGAGAGATGGGAAGGCTTTCTTGCAGATGAAAGCTATGAGCTGACGTTCGAGCCGGAGTACGGGCTGATCGCCACAAAGGAGGAGCTTGCCCTGCTTTGTGGCCGGTATGAGGAGCATATCAGGAATGGCGGAACGGATGTGTTCTATGAGAACATCCGGCCGTATCTGGAGAAAAAGCCGGAGGATATGATTGCCGATTATGTCAGACTGCATGAGGATAACCGCTACTGCCGTATAAGAGACGAGGGACAGTATACCGCGAACAGGGTTGCAGAGAAGCTGGTGCAGTATGCGCTGATTAAGAAGGATAAGAAGATCTTAAGACTGGCCGCAAGATACTGCCTTTCCCTGCTGATGACGACATACTGGCTGGACGGATTCATTGCCAATTATCCGCCGGGACTGTGGGAGCATTCCGGATTCGTTCCGTCCATGGCTTTAAGCGATATGGCGGCGGTTTTAGTCGGCGCAGGAGAGCTGTTCACCGATAAGGCAAAGAAGATGATTAAGAAGCAGATGATGGAGAAGGAATTGTCCAAGGTGAATTCTGTCGTATGGCGTTATGATTCTATTTTCCAATGCAACCAGCTTGCCTGGTACAGTTACGGCAGAATGTACGCGTATGCGCTGCTGTCCCTGGATTATGAACGGATTGCGCCCTACATGGAGCTGGCGAGGAAGGATATTGAAACCAGCATGGGGCTTGCAATCGGAGCGGACGGGGCAGCGGACGAGGGCGTATCTTATTTCCTGTGCCAGCCGGGGCATGCGGGCGCGGGACTGTTCTGGTATGCCAGGGCAGCGGGGAAGAGGTTTGACGAATGCCTGCCGAAGGAATTATTCCGCACCGCGGATTATATCGATGCTTTAAGCTCCGCAAGTAAAGAGAGCGCCTTTCTTCCCGTATGCGATTTCTCAGAGCCATATGTATCAGAGGAATTGCGATTATGGCATATGCGATGCCCAAGAGCCTTTGGGTGAACGTATACCATAAGAAGAAGAGGGAGCTTGGAGGGATTCCGAATGACTTTATTTCTCTTATGCTGGATGAGAAGATCCCGGCAAAGGATAATCCGGCAAAATGCTTTGTCAGGCTCCCGGAGGGCTGCGAGCAGAATCCTCATCCGAAGAATCCACTCCCGTATTCTTATTCGGCGGACGGAGAGGGAGATGAGAGAGAGCTTCATCTGTCCATGGATCTGACGGCATCCTTCGATGAGTATTATTCCCTCTGGCGCAGGGAGCTTCACTCCGGGGGACCGTCCGTCTTAACGGTTGCGGACACCTATGAGCTGAAGCAGGGGAGCGGTGTGGTATCGCTTCTGAACACCTGGTATCCGGTGAGGGAGGAGGACAGAATGATTACGATTGAAGGCAGAGAGTCTGTCTGTATGTTCCGGATTCCCCAAGGAGCCCGTCTGGAGGAGACGCTTCGGACGGTGCGGGGAGAGACCCTGCATCAGATTGGCCTGCATCTTGATGGAACGGCCGGAGCGATGGATGCGAGATATTCCCTGACCATCAGCAACGATTCCGACGCGGGCGGCATCGCGCTCTACCGCGGCAAGACGGGAGAGAGAATCGAGAATCTGGCCGGAAAGGGGTCGAGGTTCTGGTTCTGCGGCAATCTGATGAATTATATTAACAAGGAAGAGGAGCTTCCCTTCGATTCTCATTATCTGGCCGCGCTGATTGCGCCGAGGCATCTGTATGTGGCAAGCGCCGATCAGGATGACTGGGCCGATCCGAGGTCGGAATTCCTGGCGTGCGCGGCGGCATCGGAGGCTTATGAAAGCTATGGCGTGTCTGGACTCGTTACGCCGGATCGATACCCTGAGCCCGGCGAATGCCTGCATGAGGGAAGGATAGGCTATCATCTGAGGAAGGGTACGCATTATCTGGGACGCTTTGACTGGCACAGATTCATGGAATACCGGAAGAAGCATGATATATAACGGAGAGAGGAGACTTCGATGAAAGCTTCGGATACCATTACGTTAAAACGCCCCGGCCGCCGGTGGGATGACGGGCTGCCGCTCGGCAACGGCAGGCTTGGCCTTATGACGCCCGGTAAGGTGAACGAAGAGACGATTGTTGTAAATGAGGAGACACTCTGGTATGGTCCCGCAAGAATCCGGAGGAATCCGGACGGCAGGGAGCAGATCGGCGAGATTAGACGGCTTTTGATGGAAGGCAGCGTGGAGAAGGCATCCTTTCTTGCGAAAATGGCCCTGACCTCCACGCCGAAATATAATAATCCCTATCAGCCTGCAGGAGATCTGAGACTGTGCTTTATGGGACATAATGCTCCGGTGCAGGAGTACAGGCGCTGCCTTCTGCTTTCGGAGGGTGTTGCGCTTGTCGAATATACCATGAACGGCGTAAGGTACCGCAGAGAGATGTTTGTCAGCATGGCGTATCAGGTCGGGGTTATCCGGCTTACGGCGGATATGAGCTGGAAGAACCATAGGCTGGAGGAATGTTTGGTTACGGCTCTTGAGGATTGTGAAGCGGAATTCGTATATGGAGAAGAAAGGAAAAAGAAGGTGTTAAGAGCCGGAGAAAGGACGGCTGTCAGATTCTGAACAGTCAGAACAATAACTTCTCGGAATCTCAATGAATGAGA
>DVNP01000281.1 GCA_018714285.1 Candidatus Caccomorpha excrementavium
GATGAGATTGAGGTGATTCTTCCGAGACATGAGCAGGCGCTTGTACATGAAGCGGACGGATACGCGCGTTCCACGGGCAAGGTAGGGGTCTGTCTGGTGACAAGCGGTCCGGGGGCGGCCAATATGGTGACGGGAATCGCTACCGCATATTACGACAGCGTTCCGTTAGTCTGCTTCTCTGGCCAGGTTCCGCTGAATCTGATCGGCGGGGACGCGTTCCAGGAGGTGGACATTATCGGGATTACCCGGGGGATCTGTAAGTATGGCGTGATTCTCAAGGATCGGAAGGATCTCGGGCGCGTGATAAAGGAGGCGTTCTATATTGCCAGAACCGGCAAGCCGGGACCGGTGGTCATTGATCTTCCGAAGAATATTATGGTTGAAATGGGGGATGCCGAATATCCGAAGGAAGTTAATATCCGCGGGTATAGGCCGAGCACGGGCGTCCATATCGGACAGCTGAAAAAGGCGATGGGGCTGCTGTGGAAGGCCGAGAAGCCTCTGCTCTTAATCGGAGGCGGAGTTAACATTGCGCGCGCGGGGGACGCTTTAACGAAGTTCGTGGAGGAGACGCAGATTCCGGTTGTAACCACGATCATGGGGAAGGGAGCCATTGATACGACACATCCGAATTATATCGGAAATATCGGCATGCACGGCGAATATGCGGCGAATATGGCGGTCAGTGAATGTGATGTGCTGTATTCCATCGGAACCCGTTTCTCCGACCGGGTTACCAGTAAGATCAGCGAGTTCGCAAAAAAGGCGAAGATTGTCCATATCGATATCGATTCTGCCGCGATTTCCAAGAATATCAAGGTTGATATTCCGATTGTGGCGGATGCGGGAGAAGCTTTGAATGCCATGCTCAGATATGTCAGACGCTGCGATACGGAAGAATGGATGGAGATTTTAAGAAAGTGGAAGGAGGAATTCCCTCTTGCTATGCGTCCCTCCAAAGGAGTCTGTCCGGAGGCTGTTATTACGTACATCAATAAGAACTTTGAACGGGCGATTGTGGTAACGGATGTGGGACAGCATCAGATGTGGACGACGCAGTTCCTTGAGCTTACGAGGGAAAAGCAGCTGCTGACCTCGGGGGGCATGGGAACGATGGGGTATGGCCTGCCTGCCGCAATCGGAGCGAGGATCGGTAATCCGGACTGTCCGGTTATCTGTATTACCGGAGACGGAGGAATGCAGATGAATATTCAGGAGATGGCGACCGCCGTCGCTCAGGAGCTTCCTGTTATTATCTGTATCATGAATAACAGCTATCTGGGTATGGTACGCCAGATTCAGGAGCTGTTCTATGCCAGGCATTATTCAAGTGTGTGTACGCGCAAAAGAAAAGGCTGCGATGCCAGATGCGGAGGCCCGAGCAGCAAGTGTCCGCCCTATACCCCTGATTTTGTGAAGCTGGCAGAAGCGTATGATGCGTTCGGAATCCGGGTGGAGAAAGAAGAGGAGATTGCTCCTGCATTCGAGGCGGCTCTGCAGCATACAAAGGCGCCGACGATTATTGAATTCATCATTGATCAGAAGGAAATGGTTCTTCCGATGGTACAGGGTGGCAAGCCCCTTACCGATATGATTATGGATTACTGATAAGCTGGAAAAGGAGGCAGATACGATGAAGAAAAGATGGATATCCCTGTATGTAGAGAACTATTCGGGCGTTCTGGTCAAGGTGGCGGGACTGTTCTCGGCCAAGGCATATAACCTTGACAGCCTTACAGTCGGACCGACAGAGGATCCGACCGTATCAAGGATGACCATAGGAGTCATCAGTGACGACGCGACATTTGAGCAGATTAAAAAGCAGCTGAACCGGTGTGTCGAGGTAATCAAGGTGATTGATTTTACGAATATTCCGATTCACCGGGATGAGCTTTTATATATTAAGATATCTTCGGCGGACAAATCGGATCGGGAAGAGATTTTCCGGATAGCTCAGGCGTTCGGGGCACAGGTCATTGACTGTGATATGGAGCAGATCCTGATTCGGTGCGTGCAGGCCGAGCAGAGGAATGACAGCCTGATTCAGCTTGTGCATGATAATTTTAAGAATATCGAGGTAGTCAGGGGCGGAAGCGTTGCAATCGAATCAATCAGCATGCTGTAAAGGAGAAGGAGATATGGGGCTTAAGGAAGTAATGGAAGAGCTTGGAATGGATTATGAAGGGGTTCTGAATCGGTTTGGAGGAAGCAGCGCGTTAGCAGAGCGGATCCTGCGTAAATTTCCGAACGATCCTTCCTTCGCGGGATTACAGGAGGCCGTGAAAACGGAGAACGTGGACGGGATGCTGACCTATGCGCATACTCTGAAGGGGGTTGCGGGCAATCTGGGCTTTGAGAGACTGTATGAAGCCTGTCAGAATATGGTTGCCTGTCTCCGGGCGGATGATCTGGCCGGAGCGGGAAAGGCGTATGCTCTTGTTGAGACCGAGTACCGAAGAACGCTGGACGGAATCTCGAAGCTTTGATTCCCGGCGGTCTGTCAGTCTGACAGGCCGCCGCGGTATTCATCGTCCATGCGGCAGTACGCGCTCATTCCGGAAGAAACGGACTCTTCTCCCCGTCGCAGTAGAGACTGAGTCTGTGGAGCGCCCTTGTACAGGCAATATAAAGAGCCTGTCTGTCAAGCCCGGAATGATAGGAAGCCTTTGTTGCTCCGGGAATATGGACGCTGTCGAATTCCAGACCCTTGGCAAGATAGAAGGGCATAACGGTAATTCCGCCGTGAAAGGAGGCGTCCTCCTCTGTCTGAAGGGTCATGGTAAGGAGAGGAGAGCAGGCTTCCCAGACAGCGCGGGCTTCTGCCGCTGTGCGGCAGATAATCGCGGTGGTCTCTGCTTCGTCCGCTTCCCGGGCGATCCGGTCCCGAAGCGCCTCAAGCATGGAACGGGAATCCGGATACTGTCCGATGAAGGGTTCTTCTCCGTGACGTTCAAAATAAGTTACATTCGTCTGTCCGATCAGACGTCCGGCAAAGGAAGCAATCTCAAAGGTGGAACGGTAGCTCTTATTGAGCGTAATGAACCGGGCGGATTCTCCGAAGATGTCCGAAAGTACCGGGCGGAGCGCAGCCGGGGTATCCTCCATAACCTGCGCTTCATCTCCGAGTATGGTCATGGAACAGGTGAACATACGGTGAATCAGGGCATACTGAACCGGCGTATAATCCTGCATTTCGTCAATGACAAGATGTTTGATATCCGAATCCGGCTCCGTGCCGCAGAGCAGATTCTTCAGATAGATGAGAGGATAGACATCCTCATAATCAAGCATGCCTGACATGACATCGGAAGGCTCATTGCCGGCAGAGAGCAGAAACTGCGCGTAAAGGGCGCGGATGTCCGTGGTGCGGTACATCTCGCACAGCTTTCTCTCAATCACGCCGGCCTCAATAACATCTGCGGACTTCCCGGTAAGGGTCTCTTCTTCGTCTATGATATACGCGGCCACGGCGCTCATCCGTTTCAGAAGAGGAACAAGCCGGAACTTATCTTCAAAAAGCATGCGGATAGACCCGGCGTCCCGGTAAATTTTCTTATACGACAAATCGCGGTAGTCCACAATTTCGGTTACCAGGCGTCCGGCATAGGATTCAAGCTCCTTCAGGAACGAGAGACTGTTCCGCTTTCGGATCTTTTGTTCTCTGGCGGCGCGGACTTCCGGATCGCAGGGACTGGAAAGCAGATATTCCAGCTGGTCATACCGGCTTTCAAACCGGGTAATACCCGCAAGCTCCTTCGCGGCGAGTTCGTCGAAGCTCATCTCGGAGACATTCATCTCTCCCAGCTCCGGAAGGATCGTGGAGATATAATCCGAGAATATCGTATTCGGAGAGAGGATCCGGATATTCCTTGCAGTCAGATCCTCCCTGTTGTTATAGAGCAGGTACGCGACTCTGTGCAGAGCGACGGAGGTCTTGCCCGAACCGGCCGAACCCTGAACAATCAGAATCCGATCCTTCCGGTTCCGGATGATCTGATTCTGCTCCCGCTGAATTGTGGAGACAATGCTCCGGAGTCTGGCATCCGCATGAAGACTGAGCTCCCGGATCAGGATGTCGTCATCAATCTTGATATCATTCTCCATCATATAAAGGAGCCGGCTGTTCACAATCTTATACTGCATCTTCTTTGTAATCTCGCCGGATATGATTCCGGCGGGAGCCGAAAACGAGGCCGGTCCTTTGTCATAATCATAATACAGGCCGGCAATCGGGGCGCGCCAGTCGTAGATCAGCGGCTGGGCCGATTTTTTCGGCGAAAAATTCCCGATTCCGATATAGAACGTCTCGGGATCATCCTCTTCCTCATAGCAGAAATCGATTCTGCCGAAATACGGCGAATCCTTCAGGCGGCGGTACAGATGAAGCTTGTTTTTCCGCTCCTCTGCCGCGTCAATTTCCGCGTCAATCATCTGGCGGTTGGCCAGATCCTCATATTTGAATTCGTCAAATTCATTTACGCTTTCCCAGTAGTACTGTTTCATTTTAACGATTTCCTGCTGCTTGGCGGTCAGATGCGCAAGGAGCTCATCGATCGCTGTATCCAGCTTCGAAAGGACCATTGCAAGATGCTCATCCTCCAGGCGATAATCTGTGCTGCTGCATGCAGGCTGCTTATATTCTTCGTTCATCGGCATCCTCCCTTATGCAACGTTATTGCATATCAGTGTATCCAAAAATGCCCCGAAATACAAGGCTTGTAATCAACAGGAAAATAGTGTATAATATATTTCAACATCAGATAGGGAGGCATTTCCCGTTCTGAGTCTGATTGGACGGCGGATTTTCGCAGGATTCGGTTCGTATTCTTTGTAATTTCCCTTGACATTTCTTCAGTAAGAAGGTACAATAAATTTATAAAACCGAAACGTTACGAGTTTATTTTATCAGAATCAGGGAGGGTCTTGATATGCCTTTTGTTACATCTGAAAAAATGCTGCTTGACGCGCAGGCAGGAGGATATGCGGTAGGAGCTTTTAATGTTGAGAATATGGAGATGGTAAAAGCTGTCATTGCCGCGGCCGAAGAGATGAGGGCTCCGGTTATGCTTCAGACTACGCCGTCTACAATTAAGTACGGAACGCTGGCGACTTACGCGGCGCTGGTAAGAACGGAAGCAGAGAGAGCCGGCGTGCCCGTGGCTCTCCACCTGGATCACGGCAGCAGCTTTGAGCTTGCCGTGCAGGCTCTCAGGGAGGGCTATACCTCCATCATGATTGACGGTTCACATGAAAGCTTTGAGGATAATATTGAGCTTACCAGGCGCGTGACGGCGGCGGCGAAGCCGAACGGGATTCCGGTTGAGGCGGAGCTTGGCAGGGTAGGCGGCAAGGAAGACGATCTGGAGGCGGAGGGAGATACGAATACAGATCCCGAACAGGCAAGAGAATTCGCGGCCAGGACGGGAGTATCCTCTCTTGCCGTGGCAATCGGAACGGCTCATGGCTTCTATGTGGGCACTCCGGTGCTGGATAAGGAGAGATTGTCTGAGATCAGGAAGGTAGTGGAGATTCCGCTGGTTCTTCACGGAGCATCCGGGCTGACGGATGAGGATGTGAAGGATTGCGTCGCGAGGGGAATCTGCAAGGTGAATTTTGCGACGGAGCTGAGAGCGGCTTTCACGGACGGTGTGAAGGAGGTGCTTGCCGCCCGGCCGGATACCTATGATCCGAAGAAGCTCGGCGCGGCGGGAATGGAGAAGGTGAAGGCAATTGTAAAGGCGCGGATACGTGTATGCGGCTGTGAAGGAAAGGCCGGAAGGGACTGATCTGCAGAAGGTGTCCCGGGAGGGTGCATGATTCATGATATGAAAGCAGGGGAATTAATTGGCAGCAACCATTAAGGATATAGCAAAAAGAACGGGCCTTGGTCTGGCGACCATATCGTCTTATCTGAACGGAGGAAACGTCCGGGAGAAGAACCGGATCTTAATTGAAGCGGCGATTGAAGAGCTTCATTTTGAAGTCAATGAAGTGGCCAGAGGGCTGAAGACGAACCAGACCAAGACGATAGGCGTAGTGATCCCGGAATTGAATAATGTATTCTGCGCGGAGATCATTACAGGTATTGAGGATATTATGAGGAATCACGGCTACGCGCTCGTAATCTGCGACTGCAGAACGGACGGAATCAGGGAGTGCGACGCCGTGGAATTTCTATACCGCAAGCGGGTGGACGGACTGATTAATATGCCGGTAAATCAGGACGGAAGGCATCTGAAGAGCTTTATGGATGCCGGACGGCCGATTGTGCTGATTGACCGGAAGCTGAACGGAGTAGACTGTGACTGTGTGCTGGTTGATAATCTCGAGGCGGCGAAGCAGGCTGTCAATATCTTTCTTCAGAACGGGCATACAAGGATTGGCATGATTGGAGGACCGGCTGATATTTTCACGGGACAGGAACGGCTGATGGGATACAGGCTGGGGCTGCTGGAGGCGGGGATTATCCCTGAAGAGCGGCTGATTGCGCTGGGAGATTATACGATCCGGGGCGGAGTGCGCTGTATGAAGGAGCTGCTTGAGAGGAATCCCGATATGACCGCGGTGTTCGTCGCGAATTATGAGATGACGATGGGGGCGGTAATCGGTCTGAATGAGATGGGAATTCATATGGGTCCGGATATTTCGATGATAGGCTTTGATAACGGGGAATTCGCAAGAGCCTGCAAGCCTAAGCTGATGATTGTGTCGCAGCCGACCAGGGAGATTGCGCAGAACGTGGCGCACCTGATGTTAGAAAGGCTGAAGGAGTGCGGACAGCAGGGAAAGCCGTCGGGCGGATACAGAAGCCGTATTGTGAAGCTTGCAACCTGTATGACGGAAGGAAAATCGGTGCAGAGCCTGGCTAAGGTGGAGCGGCTGGATTCCTTCCGAACGCTCGAAACGTTACGAAAAAAAGATTGACAGAGGTGCCTATGAAAGAATATTTGCTGGGGATTGATATCGGCACAAGTGCCTGCAAGGTGGCGCTCTTTGACAGAGACGGCAGCGTGGCGGCTTCGGACGGAGAGAGCTATGAGGTGTCATATCCGCGTCCGGGCTTCGCACAGCAAAACCCCGATGACTGGTGGAAGGCGGTATGTACGGCGCTCCGGAGGATGCTTGCGGACAGCGGCGCGTCCGGGGAGCAGATCGCGGGAATCGGAGTGGACGGACAGAGCTGGTCCGCGATTGCCGTGGATCAGGACGGCAGCGTTCTGTGTGATACCCCGATCTGGATGGATACCAGAGCGGCCAGGATATGCGATGAATTAAATCAAAGACTCTCAGAAGACAGAATCTTCTCTCTGGCCGGGAACCCGATGCAGCCGTCCTATACGACGGCAAAGATTCTCTGGTACCGGCAGGAGATGCCGTGGGTGTATGAGAAGGCAGATAAGATCCTGCAGTCTAACAGTTATATTGTATACCGGCTGACAAATGTTATGAGCCAGGATAAGTCACAGGGTTACGGACTGCATTGCTTTAATATGAGGACGGGAGACTGGGATCGGGAGCGCTGTGAGGAGCTTGGGATCCCGTTTCGGATGCTTCCGGAGATCTATGAATGTCATCAGGTTGTCGGAACGGTAACGGAGGAAGCGGCGAAGCTTACCGGGCTGGCAGAAGGGACGCCGGTTGTCGCGGGCGGACTTGATGCCGCGTGCGGAACGCTCGGCGCGGGAGTGATCTGCGGCGGACAGACGCAGGAGCAGGGCGGACAGGCAGGAGGAATGAGTATCTGTACGGATACCTTCCTTTCGGATCCCAGACTGATTGTCAGTATGCATGTGGTGCCCGGCCGCTGGCTGCTGCAGGGCGGAACGACGGGCGGCGGCGGAGTAATGCGCTGGATTGAGAGAGAGCTTGCCGGAGCGGAGAAAGCAGAAGGGAAGGCGTCGGGAAGAAGTACGCTTGATCTGCTGAATGAGACGGCCCGGGCAGTCCCGGCAGGAAGCGAAGGCGTGATATTTCTGCCTTATATGGCAGGAGAGCGTTCGCCAATCTGGAAGCCGAATGCGAAAGGAGTATTCTACGGACTGGACTTCGGCAAGACGAGAGGGCATATGGTACGCGCCGCGATGGAGGGCGTGGCATTCTCCCTGCGCCATAATCTGGAGACCGCTTATGAGGCCGGAGCGAATGTGGATGTGCTTCGCGCGATCGGCGGGTCGGCGAATTCTGTTCTGTGGACGCAGATCAAGGCAGATATCACGGGAAGGACCATTGAGGCAATGGCTTCCGATACCGCGACGACGCTTGGCGCGGCGATTCTGGCCGGAATCGGGACCGGCGTGTATGAAAGCTTTGAGGAGGCGGTGAAGCTGTGCGTCAGGGTAAGAAGGACGCATATGCCGAATCCGGATACAAGACAGATTTATGACGGGAATTACAGGAGATACCGGGAGCTGTCCGAATGTCTGTCGTGTTTCTGGGAATAATGCGCCGGCAGAGTCGAAAGACGGCCGGTATCATATAATAAGATGAAGGAGGACATTACATGAAGGCTGCTGTTGTATGCGCAAACGAGGATGTTCGTTATCAGGAGATAGAAGAAGTATCCGCAGGACCCGGAGAGGTGAAGGTCCGGGTCGCGGCGTCCGGAATCTGCGGCTCCGATGTGCCGAGGGTGCTTCACAACGGAGTTCATTTCTACCCGATTGTTCTCGGGCATGAATTCTCCGGTGAGGTCGCAGAGGTTGGGGAAGGCGTGACAAAGGTAAAGAAGGGGGATCGGGTATCCGGCGTTCCGCTTCTTCCGTGTATGAAGTGTGAGGACTGCCAGAACGGGAATTATTCTCTGTGCAGGCATTACAGCTTCATCGGGTCGAGGCAGCAGGGAAGCAATGCGGATTATGTCGTGCTGCCGCAGGAGAATGTGGTTCCGTTCTCTGCGGACATATCCTATGAACAGGGCGCTTTATTCGAGCCGTCTACGGTCGCGCTCCACGGACTGCTTCAGAATCATTATCAGGGCGGCGGCTATGTCGCTGTGCTTGGCGGCGGCACGATCGGAATGTTCACTCTG
>DVNP01000282.1 GCA_018714285.1 Candidatus Caccomorpha excrementavium
TAATCATAGAAATGAAAAGTGATTTCAAGCAAAAAGTTTAAGATTTTTAGTAAGACCGGTAAAACGGCAAGGGACATTACCATTAATGCAGCCTGTTACCCGCAGGTTTTATATTAATTAGAAAGAAGGTAAAGCCGTAGTAGTGCAAATTCAAAATATTTCAAGGGGTGAAAACGTCAATGGATAAAAACAGAATACGTCCAATCAAAGTTGGCAAAGGCGTTCGCATGAGCTATTCCCGGCAGAAGGAAGTCCTTGATATGCCGAATCTCATTGAAGTTCAGAAAGATTCCTATCAGTGGTTCCTGGATGAAGGTCTGAACGAGGTCTTTGATGACATCTCTCCGATTACGGATTACAGCGGGCACTTAAGTCTGGAATTCGTTGATTTCGTATTGTGCGTGGATGACGCGAAGTATACAATCGAAGAGTGTAAGGAGAGGGACGCCACTTACGCTGCGCCGCTGAAAGTCAAGGTACGTCTTCACAATCATGAAACGGACGAGATTAATGAGCATGATATTTTTATGGGTGATCTTCCGTTAATGACCGAGACCGGCACGTTTGTAATTAACGGAGCCGAACGTGTTATTGTAAGCCAGCTGGTACGTTCCCCCGGTATTTATTATGCGATAGGTCATGATAAGATTGGAAAGAAGCTGTTCTCCTGTACGGTGATTCCGAACCGCGGAGCATGGCTGGAATACGAGACAGATTCGAATGATGTATTTTATGTAAGAGTGGACAGGAACCGGAAGGTTCCGATTACGGTTCTTATCCGCGCGCTCGGATACGGCACGAATGCCCAGATCCAGGAGCTGTTCGGCGAGGAACCGAAGATTATAGCCAGTTTTGCGAAGGATCCTTCCGATAATTATCAGGACGGCCTTCTGGAATTATATAAGAAGCTTCGTCCTGGCGAGCCGCTGTCAGTAGAGAGCGCGGAATCTCTGGTGAACAGTATGTTTTTTGATCCGAGGCGTTACGATCTTGCGAAAGTCGGGCGCTATAAGTTCAATAAGAAGCTGGCGCTGCGCAACCGCGTGGCCGGGCGGACTCTGGCGGAGGATGTCGTGGATGAGACAACCGGGCAGATTATTGCCGAAGCCGGAACCGTAATTACGGAGGAGCTGGCGAATGAGATTCAGAATGCCGCGATTCCGTCCATTCTGGTGCAGACAGAGGAGCGCAATGTTAAGGTTCTCTCCAATATGATGGTGGATCTGAATGCGTTCGTCGATGTGGATAAGAAGGAAGTCGGCGTTACGGAAGAGGTCTATTATCCCGTCCTGAAGGAGATTCTGGACGAGAATCTCGAGGGTGAGGAGTTAAAGGCGGCAATTCACAGACGTCTGCACGATCTGATTCCGAAGCATATTACGAAGGAGGATATTCTTGCTTCCATTAATTATAATATGCATCTGGAATACGGCATCGGTAATGCGGATGATATCGATCATCTTGGCAACCGCCGTATCCGCGCGGTCGGAGAGCTGCTGCAGAACCAGTACCGCATCGGACTGTCCAGGATGGAACGTGTGGTAAGGGAGCGTATGACAACACAGGATCAGGAAGGCGTAAGCCCTCAGTCCTTAATTAATATAAAGCCGGTTACGGCAGCGGTGAAGGAGTTCTTCGGAAGCTCCCAGCTGTCGCAGTTCATGGATCAGAATAATCCGCTCGGTGAGCTGACGCACAAGAGGCGTCTGTCCGCGTTGGGACCCGGCGGTCTGTCCCGTGACCGCGCGGGATTCGAGGTTCGTGACGTTCACTATTCTCACTACGGAAGAATGTGTCCGATTGAGACTCCCGAAGGTCCGAACATTGGTCTGATCAACTCGCTGGCATCTTATGCCAGAATTAATCAGTACGGGTTCGTGGAGGCGCCTTACCGGGTAGTGGACAAGAGCGATCCGAAGAATCCGAGGGTTACGGAGGAATTCCGTTACCTGACCGCGGATGAAGAGGACAAATACGTCGTGGCGCAGGCGAACGAGCCGCTGGATGAGGAAGGGCATTTTGTCAACAACAATGTATCCGGCCGTTTCCGCGAGGAGACCTCGCAGTTCCAGAAGAGCAGAATTGATCTGATGGACGTGTCGCCGAAGATGGTATTCTCCGTCGCGACCGCCATGATTCCGTTCCTGGAGAATGACGACGCGAACCGCGCCCTGATGGGTTAGAACATGCAGCGTCAGGCAGTGCCGCTGCTGGTTACGGAGGCGCCTGTTGTCGGTACGGGAATGGAGCGCAAGGCCGCGGTGGACTCCGGCGTCTGCGTGCTGTCCAAGAAAGACGGCGTAGTGGAACGCTCCACATCCAAGGAGATTGTAATCCGGAATGACGACAATACCCGGGATACCTACCGCCTGCAGAAGTTCGTCCGGAGCAATCAGGGAACCTGCATCAATCAGAGAACCATTGTGAAGAAGGGCGAGAGAGTCAGAGCGGGAGACGTCATTGCGGACGGACCGTCCACCTCCGGCGGAGAGCTTGCGCTCGGCAAGAATCCTCTGATCGGGTTCATGACCTGGGAGGGTTACAATTACGAGGATGCCGTACTGTTAAGTGAGAGGCTGGTACAGCAGGATGTCTATACATCCGTTCATATAGAGGAATATGAGACCGAGGCGCGCGATACGAAGCTCGGTCCGGAAGAGATTACAAGAGATGTTCCGGGTGTCGGCGACGATGCGCTGAAGGATCTGGACGAGAGAGGAATTATCCGCATCGGTGCGGAGGTTCGCGCAGGAGATATCCTGGTCGGTAAGGTAACGCCGAAGGGTGAGACCGAGCTGACGGCAGAAGAGAGACTTCTGCGTGCAATCTTCGGCGAGAAGGCAAGAGAGGTAAGAGATACTTCTCTGCGCGTGCCGCACGGTGAATACGGAATTATTGTGGACGCGAAGGTGTTCACAAGGGAGAACGGCGATGAGCTGTCCCCGGGCGTGAATGAGACGGTGCGCGTCTACATCGCGCAGAAGAGAAAGATTCAGGTGGGTGATAAGATGGCCGGACGCCATGGCAACAAGGGTGTTGTATCCCGTGTGCTGCCTGTGGAGGATATGCCGTTCCTGCCGAACGGACGTCCCCTGGATATCGTGCTCAACCCCCTGGGCGTGCCTTCCCGTATGAATATCGGGCAGGTGCTTGAGATTCACTTAAGCCTTGCCGCGAAGGTGCTTGGCTTTAATGTCGCGACGCCGGTGTTCGACGGAGCGAACGAGAATGATATTATGGATACTCTGGAGCTCGCGAATGACTATGTCAATACCGAGTGGGAGGATTTCTATGAGAAGTATAAGGATATCCTTGATCCGGAGATCATGGAGTACCTTGAGAATCATAAGGAGTACAGAGAGGAATGGAAGGGTGTTACGATTGACCGCAGCGGCAAGGTTCAGCTGCGCGACGGCCGAACGGGAGAGCCCTTTGACGGCATGGTTACGGTCGGCTTCATGCATTATCTGAAGCTTCATCATCTGGTGGATGATAAGATTCACGCGCGTTCCACGGGTCCTTACTCTCTGGTTACGCAGCAGCCTCTCGGCGGTAAGGCACAGTTCGGTGGACAGCGGTTCGGCGAGATGGAGGTCTGGGCGCTCGAGGCATACGGAGCGGCGTATATCCTGCAGGAGATCCTGACGGTGAAGTCCGACGATACGACCGGACGTGTCAAGACCTATGAAGCGATCATCAAGGGTGACAATATATCCGAACCCGGTATTCCGGAATCCTTCAAGGTACTGCTGAAGGAGCTGCAGTCACTGGCTCTGGATGTTACGGTTCTTGACGAGAACGGTGAAGAGGTCAAGATGACGGAGAATATTGATTACAGTGACGGCGATTTGACCCCGCTGATTGAGGGTGACGGGAATTTCCGTTATGAAGAGGATTATGAGGATGCCGGTTACAGCAAGGTGCATCCCGACGATGCGGAGAAAGAGGAGGAAGAGCCGGTATTCAACGTATTTGAAGACGATGACATGGAATTCGGAGAAATGAATGACGATTACGAAGAATAGTCATGAATAAAACGGAAGGAGTACCCGAAAGATGCCTGAAGTAATGAGCAATGATAGCGTAAAGGAAATTACGTATGATGCGATAAAGATTGGCCTTGCTTCTCCTGATAAGATCAGGGAATGGTCGAGGGGAGAGGTGAAGAAGCCGGAGACCATTAATTACAGGACATTAAAGCCGGAGAAGGACGGTCTGTTCTGTGAGAAGATCTTCGGACCGAATAAGGACTGGGAGTGTCACTGCGGCAAGTACAAGAAGATCCGTTATAAGGGCGTTGTCTGTGACCGCTGTGGAGTGGAAGTGACCAGGGCAATCGTCCGCCGTGAGAGGATGGGACATATTGAGCTGGCCGCCCCGGTTTCCCATATCTGGTATTTTAAGGGAATTCCGAGCCGGATGGGACTGATCCTTGACCTTTCGCCCAGAACCCTTGAGAAGGTTCTGTATTTTGCTTCTTATATTGTACTGGATAAGGGCGATACCAGCCTGCAGGAGAAGCAGGTTCTGAACGAGAAGGAATTCCGTGAGGCTTACGATAAGTACGGCCCTAAGTTCCGTGCGGGAATGGGCGCGGAAGCGATTATGGAGCTGCTTGAGAGGATCGATTTGGAGAAGGAATCGGAGGAGCTGAAGCGTGAGCTGAAGGAAGCGACAGGACAGAAGAGAGCCAGAATCATCAAAAGACTTGAAGTTGTGGAGGCCTTCAGAGAGTCGGGCAACCGTCCCGAATGGATGATTCTGACCGTGATTCCGGTCATTCCTCCGGATCTGCGTCCTATGGTACAGTTAGACGGCGGCCGTTTCGCAACATCCGATATGAATGATCTGTACCGCAGGATTATTAACAGGAATAACCGCCTTAAGAGACTTCTTGAGCTCGGAGCGCCGGATATTATCGTGCGGAATGAGAAGAGAATGCTTCAGGAGGCAGTGGATGCCCTGATTGATAATGGCAGAAGAGGACGTCCGGTAACAGGACCCGGCAACCGACCGTTAAAGTCCCTGTCGGATATGCTTAAGGGCAAGCAGGGCCTGTTCCGTCAGAACCTGCTCGGCAAGCGCGTTGACTATTCGGGCCGTTCCGTTATCGTGGTGGGCCCGGAGCTTAAGATTTATCAGTGCGGACTTCCGAAGGAGATGGCAATTGAGCTGTTCAAGCCGTTCGTTATGAAGGAGCTGGTTGCCAGAGGAACCGCGCACAACATTAAGTCGGCGAAGAAGATGGTTGAGAGGCTTCAGTCTGAGGTATGGGATGTGTTGGAGGAGGTAATCCGCGAGCATCCGGTTATGCTGAACCGCGCTCCTACGCTTCACCGTCTGGGAATTCAGGCATTTGAGCCGATTCTGGTAGAGGGTAAGGCGATTAAGCTTCATCCGCTCGTGTGTACCGCTTTCAACGCGGACTTCGACGGCGATCAGATGGCGGTTCACCTCCCCCTGTCCGTGGAAGCGCAGGCGGAGTGCCGTTTCCTGCTGCTTTCTCCGAACAATCTTTTAAAGCCTTCCGACGGCGGTCCTGTGGCGGTTCCGTCTCAGGATATGGTTCTCGGTATCTATTATCTGACGCTGGAGAAGCCGGGAGATAAGGGAGAAGGGCATGCCTTCAAGAGTGTGAACGAGGCGATTCTGGCTTATGAGAACGGTGTGATTACGCTTCATGCCAGAATCAAGGTCAGGAGAACCGGCGTCACCCCGGATGGAGAGACGGTTTCAAAGACCATAGAATCGACGCTCGGAAGATTTATCTTCAATGAGATTATCAGCCAGGATCTTGGATTCGTTGACAGGAGCAAGCCGGAGAACTTCCTTGTTCCGGAGGTGGATTTCCTCGTCGGTAAGAAGCAGCTGAAGAAGATTCTGGAGAAGTGCATTAATACACACGGTGCGACGATGACGGCGGAGACGCTGGATGCGATTAAGTCCCTGGGATACAAATATTCAACCCGCGCGGCCATGACGGTTTCCATATCGGATATGACCGTTCCGCCTCAGAAGAAGCAGATTCTCGCGGACGCGGAGGCGACGGTTGAGACCATTGCCAGGAACTACCGCCGCGGCTTAATGACGGAAGAAGAACGTTATAAGGCAGTAATTGAGACCTGGAAGGAAGCGGATGATGAGATTACGGAAGCGCTTCTGACCGGACTTGACAAATACAACAACATATTCATGATGGCCGACTCCGGCGCACGCGGTTCCGACAAGCAGATTAAGCAGCTTGCGGGTATGCGCGGTCTGATGGCGGATACCTCGGGACGTACCATTGAGCTTCCGATTAAGTCGAATTTCCGTGAGGGGCTTGATGTACTGGAGTACTTCATCTCCGCGCACGGCGCGAGGAAGGGTCTGTCCGATACGGCTCTGCGTACTGCGGACTCCGGTTATCTGACCCGCCGTCTGGTAGACGTATCGCAGGATCTGATTATCCGCGAGACGGACTGCAGTGAGGGTGCGGAGGAGATCCCCGGAATGTGGATCAAGGCGTTTTCGGACGGCAAGGAGATGATCGAGAGCCTGGAGGAGAGAATTACGGGCAGGTACTCCTGCGAGACGCTGTATGACGATGACGGAGAGGTGATTGTCAAGGCGAATCACATGATCACTCCGAAGCGTGCGGCAAAAATCGTGAAGACTAAGAAGATTGAAGAAGAGGGGCTGAACGCCAGGGTTAAGATCCGTACGATTCTGACCTGTAAGTCCCATATCGGCGTGTGCGCGAAGTGCTACGGCGCGAACATGGCGACAGGAGAAGCGGTTCAGGTAGGCGAGGCAGTCGGAATCATTGCCGCGCAGTCCATCGGCGAGCCGGGTACTCAGCTTACGATGCGTACCTTCCATACGGGCGGCGTTGCCGGCGACGATATTACACAGGGTCTTCCCCGTGTCGAAGAGCTCTTTGAAGCGAGGAAGCCGAAGGGCCTTGCCATTATCGCGGAATTCGCCGGTACGGTTTCGATCCGCGATACGAAAAAGAAGCGTGAGGTTGTGGTATCGAATGCCGAGACCGGTGAATCCAAGGCTTATCTGATCCCCTACGGTTCCAGAATCAAGGTTACGGAGGGACAGATTCTTGAGGCCGGCGACGAGCTGACCGAAGGAAGCGTGAACCCGCACGATATTCTGAAGATTAAGGGCCTCCGTGCGGTTCAGGATTATATGATCCAGGAGGTTCAGAGAGTATACCGTCTGCAGGGTGTTGAGATTAACGATAAGCATATCGAGGTTATCGTCCGTCAGATGCTGAAGAAGATTCGTATCGAGAAGAATGGAGATACGGAGCTGCTTCCGGGTACTTTGGTGGATATTCTGGAGTATGAGGATATCAATAACGCAATGATTGCCCAGGGCAAGGAGCCTGCGGAGGGCAAGGCGGTTATGCTTGGTATTACCAAGGCTTCTCTTGCGACGAATTCCTTCCTGTCGGCTGCCTCCTTCCAGGAGACAACAAAGGTTCTGACCGAAGCGGCGATTAAGGGCAAGATTGATCCGTTAATCGGTCTGAAGGAGAACGTCATTATCGGTAAGCTGATCCCTGCGGGAACCGGTATGAAGAGGTACCGCGCGGTTAAGCTGAATACGGATGAGCAGGAAGAGCTGAGAGTCTCCGAGGACTATGATAATATTTCGGGAGAAGGAGCCTATGAAGGCGATGCTTCTTATGACGAGCTGGACTTTGACGGAGACCATGAGGATCATCATGACAGCTATGATGAGGAAGAAGACGGGGATCTGTTCGTAAAAGAGAATGAGCCGGAATATGAGGACGAGGAAGACAAAGAGACGGAATAAAGGGAAATATATAAGTTAAAAAAGATCTAAGATTGTCCTTAGGGACAGCTGCGATAAAGGAAGAAGCTGCTGCTTCGGGAGAAAAAGGTTCCCTGAAGCAGCAGCTTCTTCCTTTATTTATTTTGCTGCCGTATAAATTCCAGATTCTTCCTGATAAGATTGCAGCGCTGCCGTACACAGTCGGGAGAGCGAAGAGGATCTTCAGGTGTATGGAAGACATAATCGATC
>DVNP01000283.1 GCA_018714285.1 Candidatus Caccomorpha excrementavium
TACAGTATGACAGATAAAGTATTTGATAACAATCAAGTAAGTGTTGCAGGTGAGGTAGTCAGCGATTTTGTGTTCAGCCATGACGTGTTCGGTGAAGGGTTTTATATGGTAGATGTGTCGGTGAACCGGCTCAGTGAAACCTTTGACGTGATTCCGGTCATGGTTTCGGAACGGCTGATTGACGTTAAGCAGAGCATGGCCGGGAAATACGTCGAGATTATCGGACAGTTCCGCTCATACAACCGTCATGAAGAGAACAGAAACCGCCTGGTGCTGTCGGTGTTCGCGCGTGAATTCAGAGAGTGTGATCCGTTTGAAGAAGGTCTGAGGCCGAATTACATCTTTCTGGACGGATATGTATGCAAGCATCCGATATACCGGAAGACGCCTCTTGGCCGGGAGATTGCCGATATCTTACTCGCCGTGAACCGCCCTTACGGGAAATCGGATTATATTCCGTGCATATGCTGGGGCCGGAACGCCCGGTTTGCCGACAGCTTTGAGATTGGCGGACATATTCAGGTCTGGGGAAGGATCCAGAGCAGGGAATATCAGAAGAAGCTGGGAGAGAATGAGGTAGAGAAACGGGTGGCCTATGAGGTCTCGGTGAGTAAGCTGGAATATATAGAATAAAACAGATGGGGCTGCCCGGGCGGGCAGCCCCATCTTCAAAGAAGGCGTTCCGGTATAGTTACAGCTGCGCAACGGTGTCTTCAATGGACTGCAGCTGCGTGGGAGTCGGAACATAGGCGATACGGATCGGATCGGTTACGATCTCGATGCCTGCCGAGACAAGAACGTCATTGACCTGTCCGATGCTCTGGCCGCCCCAGCCGTAAGAGCCGAACGCGAATCCCTTCTTGCCCTTCGGAGCGAGCCCTTTCAGGTAAGTCAGGAAGGAGCTGACGGTAGGCATCATGTTGTTATTCAGAGTCGGAGAACCGACTGCGATGTATTTCGTCTTGAGAACGTCGCTCATGATATCCGAAATATGGCATTCTTTTAAATCGAAGTACTTGACGGTGCAGCCTTTGCGGGCGAAGCCTTCGGCGATGGAATGAGCCATCTTCTCGGTGGAATGCCACATGGAATCATATACGACTACGGCTTTCTCTTCGGGTGTCTCGTCGGCGAAATAGTCGTACTTCGCGAGAATATCCGGGATGTGGCTGCGCCAGATAATTCCGTGGCTGGGAGCAATGAGCGTTAAGTCGAGGCCCTTTACGATCTCTAAGGCCTTCTTCGCCTGGGCGCCGTAGGGCATGAGGATATTGGCGTAATACTTTAACGCCTCCTGCATGGCCTCCGAAAGATCGACTTCGTCGTCGAAGCGCTTGCTTGTCGCGTAGTGCTGGCCGAACGCGTCATTCGAGAAGAGGATCTTCTCCTCCGGGCAGTAGGTTACCATATTATCCGGCCAGTGAAGCATCGGCGTGGCGACAAAGGTAAGGGAACGTCTGCCGAGGGATAAGGTGTCTCCGGCCTTCACGGCAAGAAACTGATACTGATCTCCGTAATGCGCCTTCAGTCCCTTTAATCCGTTCGGGGAGGAGGTCACGATAACAGCGTTCGGAGCCGCTTTCATAACGGCGGGAAGCGCACCGGAGTGGTCCATTTCTACATGGTTGGATATGATATAGTCGATTTTGGAAGGGTCGATGACAGAGGAGATTCTGTCAAGCAGTTCTCCGGCGAAAGGAGCCTTCACCGTATCGATTAGTGTGATCTTGTCGTCAATAATTAAATATGCATTGTAGGTAGCGCCTCTGTTAGTCGTATAACCGTGGAAGCTTCTGACATTCCAGTCAACTACGCCTACAGAATAGATGCCCTCGGCGATCTGTACCTGATTCATAGACTTGCCCTCCTGTATATTATTAACCCGGAATCTCCCGGGATCGTGTTCATTGTATCATAACGCCTTCCGTTATGCAAGGGCTTGACATGACGGTATTTTAGTGATACCATACAGATACATTGGTAGAGGTGCATTGATTATCAGTAGCTCTGCGGGCTGTGCCCGGAACATAATGAACCGCAGGGTGAAAGGATGAGATGCCGAAGCGCGCGGCAGGTTCGGATGCCGCGGGCTGGGTGCATGGTGAAGAATCATGCAACTGTCATCAGAATTTGATGGAGCGCTACTTAAGAACAGACGAATTCGTGTACGCGGAAGGCAGAGTATGAGCTTTCGCGGAGGAAGGATTGATTCTTTTGTATGCCGGCTTCAGCCGGTATTTTTTTGCAGTTATGGAGGATTCGTATGTCAGTATTTATCGGAGCGGGTGTTGCGATTGTTACACCGTTTTATGAGGACGGGAGTGTGAACTATGAAGCGTTCGGCAGACTCATCGATATGCAGATCGAGGAAGGAACGGACAGCATTATTGTCTGCGGAACAACGGGAGAGGCGTCTACGCTGACTCATGAGGAGCATATTGAATGTATCGCGTTTTGTGCTGACAGGGTGAATAAAAGAGTGCCAGTCATTGCGGGAACCGGTTCGAACTGTACGGAGACGGCGGTTTATCTGTCGAAGGAAGCGCAGAAGGCGGGAGCGGACGCGTGTCTGTTAGTCAGCCCTTATTATAATAAGGCGACGCAGAAGGGGTTGATCGCGCATTTTACGGATATTGCGAAGGCCGTAGATCTGCCGATCATTCTATACAATATTCCGGGAAGAACCGGATGTAATATTCTTCCCGAGACGGCGGCGTATCTGGCGAAGAATGTGGATAATATCGTAGGAATGAAGGATGCTACGGGCAATATCGGACAGGTGGCGCAGACCATGCTCTGCTGCGAGGGGCGGATGGATCTGTATTCGGGCAATGACGATCAGATTGTGCCGCTGCTGTCCCTGGGAGGCAAGGGGGTTATCTCCGTTCTGTCGAATATCGCGCCTCGTGTTACGCATGATATCGTGACGAAGTACCTGAAAGGGGATACAAAGGGAAGTCTTGAGCTTCAGCTGAAGTATCTGCCTTTGATTAATGCACTGTTTTGCGAGGTGAATCCGATTCCGGTCAAGAAGGCCCTGAATCTGATGGGCTATCAGGCCGGTCCGCTCAGAAGGCCGCTGACCGAGATGGAGGACGCGCATGCGGCGGTACTGGAGGAAGAGATGAGAAAGGCGGGACTGATAGAATGACGGATATTATTTTGTGCGGCTGCGGAGGGAAGATGGGACGGGTCGTAACGGCTCTGGCGAAAGAGGATCCTGACGTGAGAATTGTCGCGGGAGTTGATCCGGCAAGCGCCGGCGACGGCGGTTATCCGGTGTTTGAATCCATTGAATACTGTGATATTCCGGCGGATGTGATCGTGGATTTTTCTTCCTCCCAGGCGCTGGACGGAATTCTGCGTACGGCGGCGGAGAAGAAGCTTCCGGCCGTACTGTGCAGTACGGGATATTCTGCGGAGCAGCTTGAGAGAATCAGGGAGGTATCCGGTCAGGTGGCTCTGCTGCGTTCCGCGAATATGTCGCTTGGTGTGAACACGATCCTGAAGCTGGTGCAAGCTGCCGCGCAGGTACTTGCGGAGGAAGGCTTTGATATTGAGATTGTCGAGAAGCATCACAATCAGAAGCTTGACGCGCCGTCCGGAACGGCGATTGCGCTGGCGGATGCCATGAATGAAGTACTGAAGAACGAGTATTTTTATACGTATGATCGGTCTGAGGTCAGGAGAAAACGGGACAAAAAAGAGATCGGAATCAGCTCGGTCCGCGGCGGCAGCATTGTCGGCGAGCATGAGGTGATCTTCGCCGGAACGGATGAAGTGGTTACGATCTCCCATACCGCGTATTCCAGAGCAATTTTCGGAAAGGGGGCGCTTGCGGCAGCTAAGTTTCTGGCAGGGAAAAAGCCCGGTCTGTACAGTATGCAGGATGTCATTGGGTAAACCGCCGGATCTGCGGGACGCGCTTCGAAATGAAAATTGAAAAATCTGTGAACCGGAAAGTTTTAGTCCGAAGTTCACAGATTTTTCAATTTCTTGCGTTATGATAGTTGTCAGGTGTAATACGCCGGGACGGAGCAGCTTTGTACCGGCAGCCGACAGAACAGTTCATCAAAAGGAGGAGAAGAGTTTTGATAGAAGTAAAGGATTTGGTCAAAAAATACGGTGATCACACCGCGGTGGACCACTTAAGCTTTACTGTGGAGCGGGGACAGATTCTAGGGTTCCTTGGGCCGAACGGCGCGGGTAAGACGACGACGATGAATATGATTACCGGATATATTTCGGCGACAGAGGGGACGGTCGTGATTAACGGACACGATGTATTTGACGAGCCGGAGGAGGCAAAGAAATGCATCGGATATCTTCCGGAGCTTCCACCGGTGTATCCGGATATGACCGTCATTGAATATCTTGGATTTGTTGCGGATATCAAGCAGGTTGATAAGAAGAGAAAGCAGTATATGATTAAGGACGCGATGAAGAAGACCAGAATCGAGGACGTCTCGGGACGTCTGATTAAGCATCTGTCCAAGGGTTATAAGCAGAGAGTCGGACTGGCTCAGGCTATTATCGGATATCCGGAGGTGATTATTCTGGATGAGCCGACGGTTGGTCTTGACCCGATGCAGATCATCGAGATTCGCGATTTGATCAAGGAACTGGCTAAGGAGCATACAGTTATATTAAGCTCTCATATTCTGTCGGAGGTCAGCGCGGTATGCGATACAGTGCTGATTATTAATAAGGGCAGACTGGTGCTGCAGGATACGCCTGATAAGCTGTCAAGCCATCTCGGGAACAAGGACGGGCTTCACCTGACCATCAAGGGCAGCAGGAGTACGGTGGATGCTGCCATTGCCGGCGTACCCGGAGTTACAGAACGGGAATACAAGGAGCCGCAGGAGGCCGGAACGGTGAATGTCACGGTATATAACGACGGTTCCCAGGATATCAGAGAGGGTGTCTTCTATGCGTTAAGCGAGGCGAAGTGCCCGATCTTTGATATGCAGAGCTCTACCATGAGTCTGGAGGATATTTTCCTTCAGGTTACGCAGGAGGAGAATACCCCGAAGAAGAAAGCAAAGAAGAAGCTGGTAAAGGAGGAAAAGCAGGATGCTGGCAATTTATAAAAAAGAGATGAGATCGTATTTTACTTCGATCATCGGATATTTATTCATGGCTTTTTTCCTTGTAATTCTGGGAATCTACCATGTGGTTTATAATATGATCAGCGGTTATGCGGATTTTGCATATGCGTTGTCCGGAATTGTAATGGTATTCGTGCTGCTCGTTCCCATGATGACCATGCGCCTGATGGCGGAGGAGAACAGGCAGAAGACGGATCAGCTGTTATTTACCTCTCCGCTTTCGATTACGAAGATCATTCTCGGAAAGTACCTGGCAGTTATTTCCGTGTTCGGAATTGTTATGCTGTTTACCTGCCTTTATCCGCTTATTATGACGGAGTACGGTACCATTAATTTAAAATATGCTTATACATCGATCCTTGGTTTCTTCCTGCTCGGATCCGCTTATATGGCAATCGGCCTGTTTATATCAGCCATGACGGAGAGTCAGGTGTTCGCGGCGATTATCACCTTTGTCGTTGTCCTGGTGACCTGCCTCATGGACGGGATTGTCAGTATTGTTCCTACGGACAACCGCTCCGCGTGGATTATTTTCTCGGTTCTGGTGCTGCTCCTGGTTGTTGTGCTGTATCTGATGATGCACAACGTGACAGTATCGCTGGGAATCGGACTGGGCGGAGAGATCGTTCTTGCAGTTCTGTACCTGGTACATCCTTCATTCTATGACGGATCCGTCACTTCCTTTTTCGACTGGTTTTCCGTTGTAAGAAGATATGATCAGTTTACGTCCGGAATATTGAATCTTTCGTCCGTAATCTATTATATAAGTCTTTGCATTTTGTTTGTATTTTTGACCATACAGGCAATTAAGAAGAGAAGATGGAGCTAAACAGCGCAGGAAAGGAGACAACACCGTGAAAGAGATGGAGAATAAATCCGCCGGAGAAAATATGGCGAATGAAAATAAAGTAAAAGAGACGGCCGACGCGATTTCGAAGGATATCCTGGCGCAGAGCGCCGGGGATTCGAACCCGGAGCCGGATAAGGACGGCGGCTCTGATTCCGATAAGGATGCCCGGAAGGAAAGAAAGGCAGAGAAGAAATCGGAATCGAAGCGGCGTTTTAAGGCGTCGTTCAGCAGCCGCAAGTTTAAGGGCGGTGCATATGCGACCGTGCTGTCCGTTGTTGTAATTATCGTGCTGCTGTTTGTCAATTTGATTGCGGGTCAGCTGAATCTGAATATTGACGTGACGTCTCAGGCTCAGTATACCATTTCGGATGAGACGAGGGATCTGATGGCGGATCTGCAGGAGGACATTACGATTTATTATCTGGTACAGCCGGGCAATGAGATTGAACTGTTCACCGAGCTGGTTGACAGATATGAGGGCTTAAGCAGCCATATTACCGTGGATTATGTGGATCCGGTTCAGTATCCGGGCTTTGCTTCGGAGTATACGTCCGAGACAATTTCGCAGAACAGTATTATTGTTGTGAATGACGCGACGAACCGCGCGAAATACGTGGATTATTATGATATGATTATCCAGGAAATCGACTATACAACGTATTCCCTTCAGGTTACGGGGACGGATGTTGAGGGACAGATTACCAGCGCGATTCAGTATGTGACGAATGAGGATCTCCCGATTGTGTATCAGGTAACGGGACACGGCGAGACGGAGATTGGCTCCACGCTGCAGTCCAGCATGGATAAGGAGAATATTACGCTGAATACGCTGAACACCCTGACTGAGGAGTCGATTCCGGAGGACTGCGACATTTTGCTGATTAACGGACCGACACAGGATCTTATGGAAGCCGAGGTTACCATGATTGAGGAGTATCTGGCGGACGGCGGCAACGCAATTATTTTTGCGGGCTACGGCACGGCGGATCTGACGAATTTCAACAGCCTTTTGAATTCTTACCGCGTCGGGATTGTAGACGGCGTGGTATTGGAGGGCAGTACGAATAATTATATGGGAAATTATCCGAATATGGTGGTTCCGAATGTGGAAAGTCATGATATTACGGACGCGTTCATGGATTCCAAGTATGTGCTGATGGTGAATGCATCCGGACTTGAGATTCTGGACGGCGGACGTACGTCGATTGAAGTGACTTCACTGCTTGAGACCTCAGAAGATGCCTATTCCAAGATCGGAGAGGAGCTGACAACACTGACTAAGGAGGAAGGCGATATTGACGGACCGTTCTCCCTTGGAGTGTATGTTACAGAAGAATATGACGGCGTGGAGACAAAGGTGGCGGTATTCGCGTCTCCGACTCTGATTGCCGACAGCTATGCGGGAATGGATACGCTGGGAAATCTGGATCTGTTCCTGAATACGGTGAATACGATTACCGAGCAGGAAAATACTTTGTCAATTCGTACCGTAAGCCTTGCGGTTGATACCATTACCATGACGGCTGCGCAGGTGAATATGTGGGCTGCGATTTATATTGTGATTATACCTGCGGTGATTATCATTGCCGGTATTGTTGTTACAGTTAGAAGGAGGAAGAAGTAATGGCAAAGAGCAAGAAAAAAAATGCCATAACGATTGTTGTCCTGCTTTTGCTGGTTGTCGCCATGGGCGCCGCCTATTTCCTGCTTGTAAACAGGAATGCGGAGGACGGTGGTGATTTGGATTCAGAGGAAGATACGTCAATTGTGCTTTCGGAATTCGAGGACGATCAGATCTCCGAGCTGAGCTTTGATAACGGAACGCTGTCGATGACTCTGGTATATGACGCGGAAGCCGAAACATGGAGCGATCCGCAGGATCCGGATTTCCCGGTTTATCAGTCGAAGGCGAATACGATGCGCAATACAGTATCCGGGCTTTCCGCCACGCAGATGGTGACGGACGCTCCGGAGGATATCGCGGAGTACGGGCTGGAGGATCCGGCAATGACCATAACGCTGACGCTGACCGACGGCACGGAATTCACCATGTATATCGGCAGCGAGCTGGTGACGGGCAATGGCTATTATGCAATGGTAGAGGGGGATCCGGCGGTATACGTTGTCAGCAGGACGGTTTATAACACATATAATATTGAGCTTACTGATTTGACGGAGACGGAAGATGCTCCCAGCTTTTCAACGGAACAGATCCGGGCTCTTCTTGTGGAATCCGCGGAGTTCGGCAACTTTGAGATTCGTTATGATGAAGATAACGAATACGATTATTCAGAGAACAGTATGTATCCGTGGACGATTTATCAGCCGTATGATACGCCGGTGAACGGTGATTCAACCAATATTACCGAGATGCTGGGGAATTTCACTTCCTTCAGCCTGGCGGACTGTGTGAATTATAATGCGGATGATCTCAGCGTCTATGGACTGGATGAGCCGTCGGGAATGATATCGATTACCTATGTTCCTGAAACGGAGGAAGAGGAGACCGATGAGGAATCCTCTGAGGAAGAGGTTGTTGAAGAAGAGGCGGACGTAGAGGAGGTTACGGAGGTCTATACCCTGTATATCGGAGATCTTGACGAGAGCGGGAATTATTATTATGTAAGACAGGAAGGCTCGAATGCGGTTCATACGATGTCAAAATCGACTTTGGATACCAAGATGGATATTGACGTATTTTCCATGGTAACGAATCTCCCTGCGCTTGTCTTTATTGACTACTGTGAGCAGATAGATATTGATATTGAGGGAGAGACTCATCAGGCTGTGCTGGAGCATACGACCGAGACGGATGAAGACGGGAATACAACAACGGAGTCCGTGTTCTATTTTGACGGAGTCCAGGCTGTGGATGAGAGTGCGTTTCGAGGGCTTTATCAGGATTTGATCGGCTTTACGATTGAAACCGAGCTGACGAAGGAATGGGATGAGACGGCCGAGCCTTATGTCACGATTGTCTTCCATAAGAATACGGAAGAAAAAACAGATCTTACAGTAGAGTTCCTTCCGTATGATGATGATTTCTATGCGGTAAGAGTAAACGGAACGGCGCTGTTTGGCGCGGATGTGAGAGATATTGCTTCTATGGTGGAGTCGATCAGAAGCTATGATCCGACCATAGAAGAAGAGTAGGATATGGATCGCGGCAGCCCGGACAGAATCGGGGCTGCCGCGAAGTTCCCGGGTTTCCGGCAAAATTTATGAAAAGGACTTGACAGGAACAGGCTCCTTAGAATATAATAAGCTCTATTATGAAACCGTTGAGCAGGAAGAGTACGGAGAGAACGCTCTTACAGAGAGCCGCCGGTGGTGGGAATGCGGCAGATGCAGAATCTTTGGAATGGGCCTGTGAGGGCAGCCCGAAATCGGGAGGGATTCCCCTGAGAGTAGGCGCTGACGGAGATCCCAACCGTTAGAAGCGGGACGCATATGACAGTATGTGAACAGAGAGGATATACGCACGGGCGTATGTCAACATGGGTGGTATCGCAGAAGCTTACGGCTTCTGTCCCTTGGAAGCAGGGGACAGAAGCCTTTTTTGATCGAAGAAATTAAGTTTGCTGCGAATATATCTTGCCGCAGATTAAGGGGCTGTGTTTGACAAGGTAATCACGTTTGACCACTGGAGACAGAAGATCTGCGTGATTGTGAACGTCAGGATAGAGGACGGGGAGAGGATGCTGCAAAATTTCCTGGAATGTGTCCGCTGACGGCGGAGATTCTGTGGAGAAGCGCGGTACGATATGAAAAATAATGCTAACAGGAGGATATGAGAATGATTAAAGAGGCAATACAGAAGGTTGTGAACAGAGAGGATCTTTCTTATGAAATGGCAGAGACCGTTATGGACGAGATTATGAGCGGCGAGGCATCTCCGGTTCATATGGGAGCGTTTCTGACCGGGCTGCGCATGAAGGGAGAAACCATTGACGAAATTACCGCCTGCGCGGCAGGCATGCGCAGGCACTGCATCCGGCTGCTGCATGATATGGACGTGCTGGAAATCGTGGGAACGGGCGGAGATGAGGCGAATTCCTTCAATATATCAACGGTATCTTCGTTCGTAATTTCGGCGGCGGGAATTCCGGTCGCCAAGCACGGCAACCGCGGAGTATCCAGCAAATGCGGCGCCGCGGATGTGCTGGAGGCGCTCGGCGCGAAGATTACGCTGGGTCCGCTTCAGAGCGCCGAGATTCTGAAGAAGATTAACTTCTGCTTCCTGTTCGCGCAGACTTATCATACTGCCATGCGTTATGTGGCTCCGGTCAGAAAGGAGCTGGGGATCCGCACGATTTTCAATATTCTGGGCCCCCTGGCCAATCCCGCGGGCGCGAATATGGAACTGCTCGGCGTCTATGAGGAAGCCCTGGTGGAGCCGCTTGCCCGGGTTATGAAGAACCTTGGGGTGAAGCGCGGAATCGTGGCATACGGACAGGATAAGCTGGATGAAATCTCCTTAAGCGCGCCCACGACCTGCTGTGAAATCCGGGACGGCGCTATGCGTTCCTATATTTTGGAGCCGGAGATGGTCGGCCTGAAGCGGTGTGACAAAGCAGAGCTGACCGGCGGGGATCCGGCGGAGAACGCGCAGATTGCGAGAGATATCTTAAGCGGCTGCAAAGGGCCGAAGAGGGACGCGGTGCTGCTGAATTCCGCGGCCTGCATTTATCTGGCCGGAGACGGCATTGACTTAAAGGAAGCGGTAGGAATTGCCGCCAATCTGATTGACAGCGGAAAAGCGATGGAACAGCTGAATGCTTATGTGCGGCTGACACAGGAGCTTGGAAAGGGTCTGTAACGGAATGGAGAAGAACACAATACTGGATAAGCTGGCAGAGGCGTCCGGGATGCGGGCCGCCGCGGATCAGGCGAAGATATCCGCGAAAGATATGCGCAGGCTTGCGGAAGAGAGAGCCCTTACGGGAAGCGGGGCATTTGCATTCGAAAAAGCGCTGTCAGGCGAAGACATCGGATTTATCTGCGAGGTGAAAAAGGCGTCCCCGTCCAAAGGAATCATTGCCGTGGAGTTCCCCTATCTCGAAATCGCGAAGGAGTATGAGCGGGCAGGGGCCGACTGTATCTCGGTCCTG
The DNA here is from genome assembly GCA_018714285.1 of Candidatus Caccomorpha excrementavium. Lineage (GTDB taxonomy): Bacteria > Bacillota > Clostridia > Lachnospirales > Lachnospiraceae > Caccomorpha > Caccomorpha excrementavium. Next base: position 11,073 of record DVNP01000283.1, read on the forward strand.
ACCGAGCCGCAGTATTTTCTGGGCAGCGACCGGTATCTGACGGAGATCCGGAGAAATGTAAGGATTCCGCTTCTCCGCAAGGACTTTACGGTGGATGTCTATCAGATCTATCAGGCCAGGACGCTGGGAGCGGACTGTGTTCTGCTGATTGCGGCGCTGCTTGGACGGGAACGGCTGAAGGAATATCTTAAGGTCTGTGACAGTCTTGGAATGTCGGCGCTGACAGAAGCGCATAATGAGGCGGAGATTGAACGGGCGCTGGATGCGGGGGCCCGCATGATCTGGGTCAATAACCGGAATCTGAAGGATTTTACGGTTGATACGGGCAACAGCGGACGGCTCAGGGCCCTGGTTCCCGCGGACAGGCTGTTCATTGCGGAGAGCGGGATCCGGACGGCAGATGAGATTGAGATGCTTCGGAGAGCGGGGGCGGACGGAGTCCTGATTGGAGAGGCCCTGATGAGAAGCGAAGATAAGAAAAAGGCGCTTGCCGGGCTGAAGGGGGTCAGAGATGAAGATTAAGATATGCGGAATCCGGAGAATGGAGGATGTGAGAGCGCTGAACCGTCTCATGCCGGATTATGCCGGATTCGTGTTCGCGGACAGCAGGCGCCGGATTACTAAGAAGGAGGCGGCCGCATTCAGGCAGGCTCTGGATCCGGCCATCCGGACGGTCGGTGTCTTCGTAAATGAACGGCCGGAGGTGATTGAGCGGCTTTGCGAGGAAGGGATTCTAAACGCCGTACAGCTGCATGGCAGCGAGGATGAGGGGGATATCCGCAGGATCCGGCAGATTACCTCGCTTCCCGTTATTAAGGCCGTCCGTGTAAGAAGCAGGGAGGATGTCCGCGCGGCAGTAGGGTTGTCCGCGGATTATCTGCTGTTCGATACCTATACGGAACGGGATTACGGTGGGAGCGGGACGTGCTTTGACTGGAGTATGCTTTCGGGAACCGGGCGGCCGTTCTTTCTGGCAGGAGGACTGAATCCGCAGAATATAAGGCAGGCGGCGGAGAGCACGCGTCCGTACGCGGTTGATGTCAGCAGCGGAGTGGAAACAGACGGATATAAGGACGCAGGGAAGATAGAAGCCTTCATACAGGCAGTCAGAGAAGGAAAAGCTTTTGGGACGGAAGGAGGAAATCATAATGAGTAAAGGAAGATTCCTGGAATACGGAGGGCAGTATGTGCCGGAAACATTGATGAACGCGGTGATTGAGCTGGAGGACGCGTATGAGCATTATAAGAAGGATCCGGACTTTATCAGAGAGCTTGACGGACTGCTGAAGAATTACGCGGGACGGCCTTCGCTTCTGTATTACGCGGAAAAGATGACGAAGGATCTAGGCGGAGCGAAGATTTATCTGAAGCGGGAGGATCTGAATCATACAGGCTCCCACAAGATTAATAATGTGCTGGGACAGGTTCTGCTGGCTAAGAAGATGGGGAAGACCAGAGTGATCGCGGAGACGGGAGCGGGACAGCACGGGGTTGCGACCGCGACGGCGGCGGCTCTGATGGGAATGGAGTGCGAGATTTTCATGGGGAAGGAGGATACGGACAGACAGGCGCTTAATGTCTACAGAATGGAGCTTCTGGGCGCAAAGGTTCACGCGGTGACGAGCGGAACACAGACGCTGAAGGACGCGGTCAACGAAACCATGAGAGAGTGGACGAGGCGTGTGGAGGACACACATTATGTCATCGGATCCGTTATGGGGCCGCATCCGTTCCCGATGATGGTCAGGGACTTTCAGAAGATTATCGGAAAAGAGATCAGAGAGCAGCTGCTAATGGCGGAGGGAAAGCTTCCGGATGCGGTAATCGCCTGTGTGGGAGGCGGAAGCAACGCGATGGGATCCTTCTATGAGTTCATTGAAGATAAAGATGTCAGACTGATCGGCTGTGAGGCGGCCGGCCTTGGAGTGGATAACCCGAAGAACGCGGCTACGATTGCGAACGGCAGTACGGGAATCTTCCACGGGATGAAATCCCTGTTCTGCCAGGACGAATACGGCCAGATCGCCCCGGTCTATTCCATTTCCGCGGGACTTGACTATCCGGGGATTGGGCCGGAACACGCAATGCTGCATGATACGGGAAGGGCGGAATATGTCCCGGTAACGGATGAGGAGGCGGTTGACGCGTTCGAGTATCTCTCCCGGACGGAAGGAATTATCCCTGCCATTGAGAGCGCGCATGCCGTTGCGTATGCGAGAAAGCTGGCGCCTTTGATGCCGCAGGAGCAAATCATTGTGATTACGATATCGGGCCGCGGGGATAAGGATGTGGCGGCAATCGCCAGATACAAAGGAGTGCAGATTTATGAATAGAATTGAGAAAGCATTTGCGAAGGGCAAGGCGTTTATCCCGTTTATAACCGGAGGGGATCCGAGCCTTGCGGTTACGGAGCGGTTAATCTATGCCATGGAACAGGCCGGAGCGGATCTGATTGAGATCGGCCTCCCGTTCTCAGATCCGATTGCGGAGGGAGCGGTGATTCAGGAGGCGAATGAACGGGCGCTTGCCGCCGGCACAACGACGGATCGGCTGTTCGATATGATTGCCCGCGTGAGAGAGCACAGCGAGATTCCGCTGGTAATCCTGACTTATGTGAATCCAATCTTCACATATGGAAAGGAACGCTTTATGAGACGATGCAGGGAATGCAAAGTTGACGGCCTGATTGTTCCGGATCTGCCCTGGGAGGAAAAGGGAGAAATTGCGAAAGAGTGCGAAAAATACGGAATTATTCAGATCTCCATGATAGCCCCGACCTCAAGGGAACGGATCGCGAAGATTGCAGGGGAAGCGAAGGGATTCGTCTACTGCGTGTCTTCT
>DVNP01000284.1 GCA_018714285.1 Candidatus Caccomorpha excrementavium
CTGTACGGAAAGAACCTGATGCTGATGCATAGAAACTGGAGCCGTTATGTCGATGAGCTTCGGGACAATATCTGGAAGAACCATCCTCCGATTCACATTGTGGACTTTGATTTTTACAGCGTGGAAGTATTTAACCGGTGCGAGAACAGCAGGGATATTTTGATGGCTGTCTCTGCATGGGAGAATGTTCACCCCCTGCTGAAGGTGATTCCCGTAGAGTGGGAGCATTCCATTCCTTACGGACTGCTTCATTCTCCGGCTCCTTCCGAGGCGGTCAGCCGTTTTCTGGATGCAGCCCGCAGGGCGCTTCTTTCATACAATTAAGGCATGGTTCGGCATGTCCTCCTGGAGGATATTCCGGGAGTGGGAAAGACTACGCTGGCGCTGGCCTTTTCCAGGGCTATGGAGCTTGAATACCGCCGGATTCAGTTTACGCCGGATGTCCTGCCCTCCGATTTGACCGGATTTTCCATTTACCGGAGAGATCAGGAGAGGTTTGTCTATCAGCAGGGAAGCGTATTCTGCAATCTGCTGCTGGCTGACGAGCTGAACCGGACGTCTCCCAAGACGCAGTCCGCGCTTCTGGAGGTAATGGAGGAGCGGAAGGTGACGGCAGAAGGGGTTACCCGTCCTGTGCCGCCGCCGTTTCGGCGCTGCTTTGGTATCTGAAGCGCAGGAAGAAAAGAAAAGGGCTGTTCGCGTGCCTTGCGGCGGAGTTTTTTTTGATGTCTTCTTATGCCTGGAATTCCCGGGCTGCGAACGCAGCTGGGAGTTTTGCTCTCCGCATTCACCGGTACGGCGGAATCTATGGAACAGGATGTAACGGGGGCGGCGATATTTCTGATTATGGCGGCTTCTCTTGTGGTATTTCTGCTTGAAATGATGATTCATGTCCACTGGCCGCTGTATTTTCTTACAACATTTCTGATGCTGAGCGTTCCGTTCTTTGGAATCGATCCGGGAGCGGGAGCGGTGTTTCTGTTTTTTACGTTCCAGATTACGTTCTGGGTGATGAACGGCCTGACAAAAGAAAAGAAGGAGCGGCTGATTCCGGAACATAAAAAGCAGACCGGAAGCCGCCGGAAGGCAGCGGCTGTTCTGATGCTTTTCCTTGTGTTTGTAATTTCGATCTCTGCGGTAAGCAGTAATACAGAGTGGTTTTACCAGACTGTTTATAATGCGGAGGGGTATCTTCACAGAACAATCAAGAGATCCGGTCATATGTCTGACTCTCCGTCTGACGGGACGGTCAGCCGGAACAATCTTTATCCCGCGGGGATGTTACAGATGGAGGTTCTGACGGATACGCAGCCTTCGGAGACCATTTATCTGAAGGGCTTTACCGGCGGTTCTTACAGTCATGGAGAGTGGCAGCCTGCCAACGATGAAGTGATCTTTGAGAGGATGGAGAATAATACTCTGCACTGGGAAAGGTGGAGCAGCTGGATTCCGGGACTGTATGAGACCTTGTATTTTGTTATGAATGCCGGAATGATCCGAACGGAGCCGCTTCCTGAGAGAAGGCTGTGGATTCAGTATGAAGAAGGCGCAGAAGAGCAATGGTATGCGCCTTATTTCAGTATGTGGATCCTCGGGAATATATCGCAGATCGAAGGGACAGGGAACGAATACGAATATATTTACTATGAGATGAATGAAATTGACATAGACTGGGATAATGTTCCGAGGGGCTTTGAATTGAACCGCGACTGGTATTATGAAACGCAGCAGGCGTATCAGAAGGAAATTATCATGGATTATACTGAGGTTCCGGAGGAAGAGCTGTCACGTCTTGCAAGATTATGCGAAGAGAATCCGGCAGACTCCTTAGAAGAAATTACAGGGTTTATTATGTCCGTTCTGCATAACAGCGCAGTCTATACAAGGACGCCGGGCCTGTTTCCTGTGAACGAGGATCCGGTGGAATATTTTCTGTTTGAGGGACGGGAGGGGTATTGCCAGCATTTTGCGAGCGCAGCCGTTCTTATGTACCGTCTGTATGGAATCCCTGCCCGTTATGCCGCCGGTTATGCGGTTTCTCCTTCCTCGTTTGTCAGACAGCCGGACGGCTTTTATCTTGCTGAGGTGACGGATGAATCCGCCGATGCGTGGCCGGAGATTTTCGTGGAGGATTATGGATGGATTCCGATTGAGGTTACGCCGTCTGCGGATTCGCCGGTTCCCGATTATCCGAATATGGACAGCGGGCGGCTGGCCGATCTTTTGTCCTCTGACAGCTGGAATCTGGAGTCCCTGCGCCAGTCCGGGACAGAGACGGGTACCGGGACTGCGCATGAGAATACGGACAGGGATTTTGGATTCTCAATAACGGAATCCATTCCTGCGGGCAGCCTGCCGGAATGTATGGCATATATCCTGTTAATCGCGGCGGCTGTTTTTGCGCTATATCGTCTGCTTCGCCTGATTGCCGCCGATATGATGGAGGTGCGGGAGCGGTTCGGCAGAGTGATGGAGGCCGTACATTTTGCGGGATTTCTGAAGGAATATGACGGCTCGGAGCCCGATTTTGCCATGCGGCTTAGCCGGGAGGTGCCGGAAGTAACGAATAAGCAGATTAAACGGTTCTGCTTTCTTGCGCAGGCTGCCGCGTTCGGCGATAAGCCGGCCGGTCCTCTTAAGGAATCGGAAGCCGCGAGGCTGTATCGTGAGCTCATACGGGCAGTTTATCAAAGGCTTCCGCTCCGGAAGAAGCTGATATTCAAATACATCAAAACATATTTATAAACCGCTTTCATATTTATTTTAATTAACACAGGGGTTTGATTTGTGGTATAATAAAGGAAAAGCAGGAGAGGAGAATGAATATGAAGCATCTTTTACAATGGTCCTTATTATGTATTGTAAGCTGTCTGTTTCTGTGCGTGTCTGCTTCTGCGGCGGAATATATCCGGTTCGGAGAATATCCTCAGTCGGAGGCTGCGGCAACGCCGGAGATTGTTGCTGCGGCGTATGATGAGTTCGGCGATGCGGCAGTGAACGGGGTGAGATACCGGAGAGTTCCCGAAGAAGGAGACGGATGGGGAGAGACTTATTCTTATTATGTCTATGAACCGATCTGCTGGGAGGTAATCCGCGGAGAGGGAGAAATTATTCTGATGGCGAAGGATATTCTAGATTCCGGCGCCTATGACGCTCAGGAGCTTCAGTACCTGACGGGAGGACTGTTTCCGGGACTTGCCTATGCCTCGGCCGTGGATTATGAGGATTCTTCTGTCTGCGCCTGGCTGAACGGGGAAGCGCAGACGGATGAATGGGACTATTATAAGAAAGGGTTCCTTGATACGGCATTTACACAGGAAGAACAGGAGATGATTCTGGGAAGTGAAGATAAGGTGTTCCTTCTCACTGTAAAACAGGCGAAAGAGCTTGAGGAGACACAGAGGCAGAAGTCTGTCAGTGATTATGCAGGGGCTATGGGGGCCGAGGCCACTGAGGGCGAGATCGATGTCGGGAACGGATCCTGGCTTCTGCAGGATGCCAGCCCTATCATGTCAAGCGCAGTTTGTACGGTATCAGAGAGCGGAACGATTAATTCCGGAATCTCGGTTCTGGTAACGGATACCGGATACGGAATTGTTCCTTGTATTCGCGTAAAGGAAGCGGCGCTTACCGGAGCGTTTGAGAGTGAGAAAGAAGAGAGGATTCTTCTTTATTATCCGGGAGGCAAAGTGACGGAAGCGTCCGGAGACGAGGCAGAAAGCTATCTGGAGAACGGCTGGTATGAATCGGAGGAAGAAGCGCAGGCTGCCCTGCCAGAGGAGATGAACAGCCGCTTCTTAAGTTCCGGGATATACGGTCAGTATGCGGCGGATGTCACTGGACTGGCAGATAAAAACAGACCTTTGATTTCACTGGAATACGGGAAGAGGAATGCGGCAGGAATTGTTGCCGTCCAGTATATCAGGCCTTTGGTCGAAGCGTTTTTAAGCGGGGATCCGTCGAATTATATGTCATTCTCGGTGAAATTTTACTACAGCGCCGGCCTTGAGGATTCGGACTGGCTGGAAGGCGTCTGTGACGCGGTAACAACCTGCTGGACCTCCTGGAGTAATGTGGTGAGAGTTGAGAAGACGACAGGATGGAGTAGTACAGGCAGCGATTCCTATATCAGTTTCCGGATCGATGTGAACGGAACGGGGGATTATTCCGCGCAGACTGCCAATTATTATCATAAGCTCAGGGAAATTGCGGATGCGGCAGCCGCGTATTCCGATCGTCCACTGGGTCAGATTGAATATATCAGGCATTATATGGAAGAGAATGTAACTTATAATATTAAATATTTCAGCAACAGCCCGGTATCCGTTCTGCTGAACGGAGAAGGCGTATGCGGAAGCTATGCCAATGCGGTTAAGGATCTGTGCTTCCTGCTTGAGATTCCTTGCCTTGTGGTATCAAACACAGACGCGAACCATGCCTGGAACTGTGTTTATCTGGAAGGAGAATGGTATGATTTCGATACAACAGGAAGCTATTATGCGCCTGGAGAAGAGAATCCGGGAGATACCGGCTATCTGATTGGAGGTCTGTTTACGGAGCATGATGATGCCGGATTTCCGGATGCGGCAAGGGCCGATAACGTAAGCTTCCTCAGTGTTTCGGATTTCGGGCTTCGTCAGGGGGACGACGTGGATTCTGTGACCATGAACGCAATAAAGGAGCTGTTCGAAGAATAAGATTCGGAATATGACGAAAACATAGCTACGGCTATGTTTTTGTCATACAGGAGGAAGCCAATGATTTATACAGTTACATTTAACCCGTCTCTGGATTATATCGTATCGGTTGATCATTTCAGACCGGGTCTGACGAACCGGACGGATTCGGAGCTAATTCTTCCGGGGGGAAAGGGAATTAACGTATCTACGGTTCTTGGAAATCTCGGAATTGAGAGTACGGCTCTGGGCTTTATAGCGGGCTTTACCGGCAGGGAGATTCGCAGGGCCGTGGAAGAATACGGAGTAAAGGCGGATTTTATAGAGCTTTCTTCCGGACTGTCAAGAATCAACGTGAAGCTGAGATCGATCGAAGGAACGGAAATTAACGGACGAGGGCCCGATATTGCTCCGGATGATACGGAGCGGCTGGTTGCGAAGCTTCGGAGTCTTGAAGAGGGGGACGTGCTGGTTCTGGCAGGGAGCATTCCCTCTTCCGTGCCTGATGATATCTACCAAAGGATTATGAAGGAGCTGTCCGGAAGGAAGATTCTGATTGTCGTTGACGCGGGGAAAGAGTTGCTTACGAACGTTCTGCCGGATCGACCGTTTTTAATTAAGCCGAATCATCATGAGCTGGGCGAGATCCTGAAAGCAGAGCTGACAACAAGAGAGGAGGTCATTCCCTGCGCGCTGGAGCTGAAGCGCCGCGGCGCCCGGAATGTCCTGGTATCCATGGCAGGGGAGGGAGCGGTGCTGGCTGCGGAGGACGGAAAGATTTATCAGGCGCCGGCTCCGAAGGGCAGACTGATTAACGGGGTAGGAGCCGGAGATTCCATGGTGGCAGGCTTCCTTGCGGGGTGGCTTGAGAAGAAGGACTATGAGCATGCGTTTTATATGGGCCTTGCGGCGGGAAGCGCAAGCGCGTTTTCCGAATATCTGGCCGGGAAGAAAGAGATAGAAGCGCTTTATTATGATTGCAGACATCCCGTTTTGGGTGTATAATAGTATCGATACGATATCCGGGAATGCGATGCAGAGTCCCGGTGTCGGGAATTGCTCATGAACGGAGGGAAATCAATTATGAACACAGATATCAGAAAGAAATATGAGTACTGGTGTGAATCGCCGGTCTTTGATGAGACCACGAAGGCGGAGCTGAAGGCAATCGCGCAGGACGAGGCGGAGATTACGGATCGCTTCTATAAGGATCTGGAATTTGGGACCGGCGGACTGCGCGGAGTGCTTGGAGCGGGAAGCAATCGTATGAATATCTATACGGTGAGGAAGGCAACGCAGGGACTGGCCAATTATATTATTAAGAATCAGGCGCAGAGCAAGGGAGTGACAATTGCGTATGATTCCAGAAGAATGTCGCCGGAATTCGCAAGCGAGGCGGCGTGTACCCTTGCGGCTAACGGGATTAAGGCCTATGTATTCGAATCTCTCCGTCCTACGCCGGAGCTGTCCTTTGCGCTTCGGAGGCTTGGTGCCGCGGCGGGAATTGTTGTAACGGCAAGTCATAATCCTCCGGAGTATAACGGCTATAAGGTATATTGGGAGGACGGCGCTCAGATTACGGCTCCCAGGGATGCCGAGATTATTGCCGAGGTGAACGCGGTGACCGACTTTGGAGCCATCCGGACAA
>DVNP01000285.1 GCA_018714285.1 Candidatus Caccomorpha excrementavium
TGGTTATTGAGCATATCTAATTATACCATAGATTACGGACTCTTGGGAGTCCGTTTTCTATTTTCAGACAACAAAGGAGCCATTGCTCCATAGATGATTTCTCATCTATTTTGCAACAGCCCCTTTCACCATCCGCCTTAAGATCTCCCCTCCAAAAAGCGCCGAATACATCAGGCGTCTTTCCCGTCCATACTTCCCCCTTTCTTTTCGAACTGCGTACCAAAGTAAAACGCAATGACAGTCGTAAAAACTGTCAGATACTGATCCGCGGTGATATCCCTGCGGACAGCCAGTACGGCAAATACGACCGTCAGTACAATCGTAACAATACTCTTTACACTAATCAGCCTTGCACATCGATCCTTCATGCTTTCGCACCTCCTGATCTTATGTTATTCAGCTGTCATTTTATTGTTTCCCTGCCTGTTCCGGCGAAATTCTGCGGCGCTTACCCATCTTTGGCCATTTCATTGCTGAAGCGCAGTCATCAGAGCCGGTATCAGCTGTTTTTTCCTCGATACAACCCCTCTCAGGATAAAGTCCTCCTGCCCTTCATCCGTCTCTCCTATACTGAACGCGCTGCGGATCAGCTTTGCCGCTTCGGGTCCCCGGCAGAGCAACTCCGTGGATTCCTGAATAATATTAGTCAACATAAAGAATATCATATCCACACCCTGATCCTTATACGCCTGATCCAGGTACGGCGTCATCTTCTTCTTGATATCCTGAAGCTCTTCTTCATCCATGGAATTAATCTGTCCCACTCCAAAGGTAATATCCCCGCATGAGAACTTCTTAAAGTCCTGGAAGAAAATTTCTTCCGGCGGCTTCATTCCCAGATTGCTTCCGGCCCGGAACATATCCCTCGCGAATTCCTCCGGCTTTATCTCCGCAATCTTCGCAAGCTCCTCCGCCGCCGCGCGGTCAATCGCGGTACAGGTCGGGGAGCGGTACATCAGCGTATCAGACAGAATCGCAGCGCACAACAGCCCCGCGGTCTGCTTGTCAATCTCGATTCCGTTCTCCTGATACAGCTGATAAATAATGGTTGCCGTACAGCCAAGCGGCTGGTTCCGGAAGAAGACAGGCGACATGGTCTCAATCGTTCCGAGTCTGTGATGATCAATAATCTCCAGAATCTCAGCATCCTCGATTCCGTCCACGGCCTGGCTTCTTTCATTGTGATCAACCAGAATGATCTGCTTTCTCTTCATATTCAGGAGATTCCGCCTCGAAATCATTCCGATATATCTGCCCTTCCTGTCAATAATCGGGAAGTCCCGGTTCCTGTTCTTCGCCATGGTATCCTTAATCACTTCGATAAAATCATCATCCCGGAATATAATGAGATTATTCCTTACCATAAAGTAAGAAATCGGCATACTCTGGTTAATCAGACGCGCAACCGTATACGTATCATGCGGCGTACTGATCACCGTGCAGCCCCGTTCCGACGCCAGCTTGCGAATCGTCATGGATACGGGAGCGCCCTCACATACGATAATACAGCCCGCCTTCATTTCAATCGCGCAAAGCTGGGATTCATACCGGTTCCCAAGGATGACCAAATCATGCTCCTCAATATAATTCTCCATCAGATCCGGATTTGCGGCTGCAATCAGTACCTTTCCCTCCACAAAAGACTTTGTCTCGTCTCCGACCACCATCTGCGCATCCAGCGTCTCAAGAATATTCCGGTAAGAAGTGGATGATGTGGACAATATCTTGGAATCGTACACATCCATATAAGAGGTTGCGATATCCCCGATTGTAATCAGTCCCGTCAGCCGATCCTTTTCCGTAATCGGCAGGGTCGTTACATTATTATCCTTCATCAGCTGCCACGCCTTCTTCAGAGAAATATCTCCGTCCACCCCTGCCGTCTCACGATATTCCACATCCTTAATCTGTGTCCTCACATCCGAAATATATTCCGGCGGCGCGACTCCGAAACGCTCCAGTACGTATTGTGTCTCCGCATTCAGCTGGCCCGCTCTCTTGGCCAGGTAATCCTTTTTCGTCAGCAGCTTCTTAAATCTTGCATAACAAATGGCGGAACATATGGAATCTGTATCCGGATTCTTATGTCCGATGATCAGTATCTTTCTGCTTCTTTTAGGCATTATTATACCTCCCCTCTGTCAGTACAGGTTCTTAACCTTAAAATCCTTCTCAGCCTCTCTACGCTGATCTCTCTTAGCGATATCCTCCCGCTTATCATAAAGCTTCTTGCCTCTCGCCAGACCGACCTCCATCTTCATCAGTCCCTTCTTCAGATAGACATTCAGCGGCACAAGCGTATACCCCTTCTGCATAACCCGGCCAACTATCTTGTTGATTTCATAGCCGTGCATCAAAAGCTTCTTGGGGCGGAGAGGATCCTTATTGAAGATATTCCCCTTCTCGTACGGGCTGATATGCATGCCGTAGACATACACCTCTCCGTTCTCAATCCGGATAAACGCTTCTTTTAAGCTGCATTTCCCCATGCGCATGGACTTAACCTCCGTCCCATGCAGCACAATTCCCGCTTCATAGGTCTCTTCAATAAAATAGTCGAATCTGGCTTTCTTGTTATTTGCGATAATCTTAACACTTTCCTTTGCCATTGTCCTATTCCTCATTTCCGCGCGGAACGGGTCTGCCAACAGGCTGTCCCTCCGCCTTTTTCCTTATTCATTGTACAGCCTGGCCGGTTCAAAATCAATAGTATGAAGAACTTTATCAACACCTGCCGCGCAGACCTGTATCTTCTGCCCCAGTCTGTATTCTCTTCCGGTCTCTTCTCCGGCAAGCAGGAATTCATCCTCCTTATAGGTGTAATAATCATCCTGCAACGCGCTGATATGAATCATTCCTTCCACCGTATTAGGAAGCTCCACATACAATCCCCAGGCTGTGACACCTGATATGACACCTTCGAAGGCTCTGCCGATAAAGCGTTCCATATATTCTGCTTTCTTTGCCTTCTCGACATCCCTCTCCGCTTCGTCCGCTCTTCTCTCCATCCGGCTTGACCAGGCGGCAATCTCAGGCATAAGCTTTGCATAGTGCCTGATTCTGTCCTCATTCAGGCCGCCATGCAGATTCTCCTTAATAATTCTGTGAATCTGCAGATCCGGATATCTGCGGATCGGAGAAGTAAAATGACAGTAATACTTCGCGGACAGTCCGAAATGTCCGCTGCACTCTGCCGAATACCTCGCCCGCTTCATGGAACGGAGCGTAATCCTTGAAATCAGAGCCTCTTCCGGTGTGCCTTCAATTTTTTCAAGCAGCTTCTGAATCTCTTTCGGATGAATCTGCGCCTGCGCCCCCTTCATGCTGTATCCGAAATTACGGATAAATACCGTCAGCTGCCGGATTCTCTCCGAATCCGGAGTATCGTGTGTCCGGTAGAGAAACGGGATCTCCTGCCAGTAATAATCCTCTGCAACCGTTTCGTTTGCCAGCAGCATGAACTCTTCGATAATCTTTGTAGCCGTATTTCTTTCATACGGCCGGATATCAACAGGCCTTCCGGCCGGATCCAGCGTGATTTTACTCTCCGGGAAATCAAAGTCAAGAGACCCCCTTTGTCTGCGCTTCTCCCGGAGGATCCGGCCAAGCTTCTCCATTCTCCAGAACATCTCAAGCAGCTCCTCATACTTTGCGGACTCGGCCTCGTCTCCGTCCTCGAGTATCTTCTTCACCGACGTATAACTCATTCTGTGATCCACCCGGATTATGGTTTCCTCAATCTGATGAGAAATCACGTTCCCCTTACCGTCAACCTCCATAATACAGGAGAGCGCCAGTCTGTCGCAGCCTTCATTCAGGGAACAGATCCCGTTTGAGAGTCTGTGCGGAAGCATCGGAATCACCCTATCCACGAGATACACGCTGGTTCCGCGGCGGACCGCCTCCTGATCAAGGGCCGATCCCTCCCATACATAATGCGTCACATCCGCGATATGCACGCCAAGCGTATAGATACCGTCCTTCTCGGTAAGCGTCACCGCGTCGTCCAGATCCTTCGCATCCTCCCCGTCAATCGTAACCGTCTGCCATTCCCGAAGATCAAGCCGTCCCCGGCATTCTGTCTGTGTTACCCCGCACGGCGCGCCGGCAGCCTCCTCCATGACCTCCTGCGGGAATTCCTCCGGAAGATTATGGCTTAATACCACAGAAAGCACGTCAACCCCCGGATCATTCCTGTGTCCGAGAATCCGTACAACCTCTCCTTCGGGATTCTTCTTATCATCGCCGTAATCAAGGATCCGTACCTGCACCTTATGTCCCGTTACCGCTCCGCTGCTCTTTCCCTTCGGAATATAGATATCCTTCGCGAACCTCGTCTGATCCGGTATGACATATCCGAACCCGTTTCCCGCCTCATACATCCCCACAAGCTCCTTCGTTCCCCTCTCAAGCACCTTCAGAACCCGGCCCTCGCGCCTTCTTCCTCCGTCTCCGCCCGTCAGAAGGATTTGTACCCGGTCCTGATCGAACGCTCCGTTCGTCTCCTCCAGCGGAATGAATATATCTTCCCGTTCCCCGTCAACAGCCACGAATCCGTATCCCTTTTGTGTTCCCGAAAATATTCCGGTCTTCATGTCCGCCCCGGCCGCCTGAATCCGTCC
>DVNP01000286.1 GCA_018714285.1 Candidatus Caccomorpha excrementavium
AACCGCCGGGACAATTCCGCAGGCTCCCGCAGTCGGAGCCGCGCAGATACGTCCCATGGAGGCATTGACCTCGCTGCAGGAGAGAGCTCTGGCTATGACCAGATTCAGGAACTTTCCGCACACCGTTCCCATCCCGCCCGACGCATACAGATACTGTGTCCGGCTGCTGCCCGTAATCAGGCCGCCGACCGTAGGCAGAGGCGACTCAAGAGCCTTCCCGGCTGCCCGCTCCATAACCCGGTATCGTTCCCGGAGCTTCCCGTATATCTGCTCTTTCGAAGTCCCGAAGCGTTCCATTTCATTCTCCAGGATAATTTCTGACAGCGGCGCTCCCTTCGCGATCGCGAGATCCGCCATCTCTTTCATATTATGATACATAACTCGTCCTTCCGTCAATCAATTTTTATGGCCTGTGCCTGATGAACATATTCTACATTCCGTATCTCAGATAAAGCGTCTTCTCCGATCAGGGAATCCGTCTCGATGACACAGCAGGCTCTTGCTCCTTTTTCCTCCCTTGTCACCGTCATGGTTCCGATGTTAATCCCGTTCCTTGCCAGTATTCTCGTTATCCGGTAGATAACGCCCTTCCTGTCATCCTGAAGGACAAAGAGCGTATTCGTATTCAGCCTCATCTGCACCGGAAATCCGTCAATTGCGCAGATCAGAATCTGCCCCCCGCCGATGGAAGAACCGATGATCTCTCTTTCCTTCCCCGAATCCGTATAAAATGTCATTTTCACTGAGTTCTCATGCATTCCCTCCAGCTCCGCCTCATAAAAATCAAAGGTCAGTCCTCTTGATCTCGCGATTGTGAACGCATCCCTCAGCTCTTCCTCATCTTCCTCCATTCCAAGCACTCCGGCCACCAGCGCAATATCCGTTCCATGACCCTTGTAAGTCTTTGCAAACGAGCCGTACAGCCCAAAGGAGACTCTTAAAAACGGCTCCGTCACAATCGCCGCGCCGGCTCTGCCGAGTCTTGCGGCACCGGCCGTATGAGAGCTGGACGGCCCAATCATCAGCGGTCCTACCGCTTCAAATATACTGATATCCATAAGCTTCCCGTCCTTTCTGTAAATGGTTCCCGTTTATTGCAGAAAGGATTCCAGCAGTTCCTGCAATTCCGTCATATTCCTGATCCGATAATATGCTTCCTCTCCCTGCGGATCCGTCACTGCCGCTTCTTCCTCCGTTCCCAGCCGCCAGACAAACGCGCCCTCTTCCAGGACCACGGTAATAACATAAGAGACCGTCTCTCCGAAGCTGTCAGCCGGCTCGCTCTGCATGGAAACAAGGACGCCGGCAAGTCTTTCAGACTGCTCCTTTGTAAGCGCCGCTTCCCCGCCTTCCGTTCCAGCTGCGGCGACACTCTCTGCCCGCAGGAGGGCATCCGCCAGAACGGACAGAGCCGAAGCTTCCGAAGTATCCCCGATTTCCACACTTTCTTCATAAGCGCCTTCTGTCAATATGGAATTCTGCCCGTTCCCGGCGTCAGCATCCGATCCGTCCGCTGCCGCTCCGGTCGGCGATTCGGCGTCTCCCGAAAGCTTTCCCGTCTCCGGATCCCCCCCGGTATCCGGCTCCTGCACAATCTCTTCCTCTGTCACGGCGCCCTCCGCTTCTGCCTGCAGTTCTCCGCTCATTGCCACGGTATCGCCCGCGGCGTTGTCCATGATTTCCGACATACTGCTGTCCGCAGAGCCGCTGCCTGCCATAAGCCCGGCATAGGCTGCTCCTCCTGCCAGAATCACAAGCACCGCCGCTGCCGCCCCGGCTGTCTGCCTGACGCGGCGGATTCTTGCTGCCTGATACAGCCGTTCCTCATACCCTTCCTGCTCTTCTCCCCTCTCGGGCGTCCGCGGCTTCCTGCCTTCCTTCGCTGCCGCAAGCGTCCTCTGTATCAGTTCTTCCGATACGCCAATCTTTGCCGCGGAGAGCTTCAGATCCACGCGCAGCATCTCGTCCAGCATATCATCCGTTATATGATTCCTTCTGCCGTCCCTGTACATCCTACACCCTCCCTTCCAGCAATTTTCTAAGCCTCTCCCGCCCTCTTGACAGACGGCTCTTAACCGTTCCTTCCGCCAGCCCCAGAAGACTTGCCGTCTCCGTAACTGACATATCCTGAAAATAAACGCATATCACAACCTCCCGGTACTTCACCGGAAGCTGCTGCACCGCTTCTTTTACGCACCGGCCCGTCTCCTGCCGTTCGATTTCTTCAAAATCCTCCTCGCTGCCAAGCGTTCGTTCCGTCTCTTCTGCAATCGGAACCACCTTCGAGTTCCACGCGCTTTTCAAAAAGTCCTTGCAGGTATTAATCGTAATCCGAATCAGCCATGTCCGGATGCCCGAATCCCCACGAAAGGTATCAAGCTTCTGACTGACCTTTAAAAATACATCCTGAAACACATCCTCCGCCGTATGAATATCCCGTACATACAAATATGCCGTCCGCAGCACATCATTTCCATACTTGCGTATCAAGTCTTCCAGATCCCGGAACTCTTCGGCGGGAGGAATTCCCGGCGCCTTCGAGTCTTCCATTCCTGCCTTCCCCCTGTATCACATAATAAGTATAGTATAACGCACTCAAAAATGTTTGTAAAGCGGACAATCTCACGCGCTTTATCTCCCGGCTCTCTATATTTTAGACGACGCGCCCGCCCGGATCGTTCCGATATCCGATACAAATACCGCATCCGAACAAGAACAGAGCCATTTCGGAGCAGATCTCCCGAATCTGCCCTGAAATGGCTCCTGATTCTCTATCATGTTCCAAATTCCGACAGCTCAAGTCCCGGATTCCTCTCCAGTACTGTCTTCACACTCCATGGATGAACGAACAGCAGCAGAGGATTCTCCTTCAGATCCTTGATTCTCTTGGTATCCGAGGTCACGGACAGCTTCGAAACGTCCACATTCTTTGATGTAATCCAGCGGATATGCTCATACGGAAGCGTATCCATGCGGATCTCTACGCCGTACTCCGACTCCAGCCGGAACTTCAGTACATCGAACTGAAGCACGCCGACCACGCCGACGATAATCTCCTCCATGCCGGTATTATACTCCTGGAAGATCTGAATCGCGCCCTCCTGCGCAATCTGCGAGATTCCCTTGATGAACTGCTTGCGCTTCATGGTATCCACCTGTCTGACCCTTGCGAAATGCTCCGGCGCAAATGTAGGAATCCCTTCGTACTGAAACTTCTCCCCGGGCATACACAGCGTATCTCCGATAGAAAAAATTCCCGGATCAAAGACTCCTATAATATCGCCCGCATAGGCTTCCTCCACAATCTTCCTCTCCTGCGCCATCAGCTGCTGCGGCTGGGACAGTCTGATTTTCCTTCCTCCCTGCACATGGAATACCTCCATGCCCGCCTCAAACCGCCCCGAACAGATTCGCATGAACGCAATCCTGTCACGATGCGCCTTGTTCATATTGGCCTGAATCTTGAATACGAATGCGGAGAAATCATGCTCAAGCGGATCAATCACCCCGGCGTCCGACTTTCTCGGCAGCGGAGGATTGGTCATCTTCAGAAAATGCTCCAGAAAGGTCTGCACTCCGAAATTCGTAAGCGCCGATCCGAAGAACACCGGCGTCAGCTCTCCCTTCTGAACCAGCTCCATATCAAGCTCTGCGCTCGCTCCGTCAAGCAGTTCAATCTCCTCTTCCAGGATCCTGTGATTCTCCCGTCCGATCACCTCATCCAGCCTTGGATCCCCTAACGGCACATCAACCGACTCAATCTCATGCTGCCCGTTGTCGGCAGCGAAGAAACGGCTGATGATTCTGGTATTCCGATCATAGACCCCGTGAAAATTTTTGCCGGAACCAATCGGCCAGTTGATGGGACAGGTCTCGATTCCAAGCACCGTCTCAATATCTGACATCAGTTCAAAGGTATCCTTCGCTTCTCTGTCCAGCTTATTTATAAATGTAAAAATCGGAATATGGCGCAGGACGCATACCTTGAACAGCTTAATGGTCTGAGGCTCCACGCCCTTTGACGCGTCAATCACCATGACAGCGGAATCCGCGGCCATCAGCGTGCGGTACGTATCCTCCGAGAAATCCTGATGCCCCGGCGTATCGAGTATATTAATGCAGTAACCGTCATAATTAAACTGCATAACCGAGGATGTCACCGAAATTCCGCGCTCCTTCTCGATTTCCATCCAGTCCGAAACCGCATGCCTTGCCGTCTTTCTGCCCTTAACCGAACCGGCCAGATTAATTGCACCTCCATACAGAAGCAGCTTTTCCGTCAGGGTCGTCTTACCGGCATCCGGATGAGATATAATCGCGAAGGTTCTTCTCTTTAATATTTCCTGCGTATAATGCTCCATGTCATTCCTCATTCCCGCTTTTCTTTCTCAGCTGACGACGCCAAGCGCGAACTTATCATGTACCGCGTTCATAGCCCGTTCCACGCTCGCCTCATCTACCAGAACGGTAACCCGGATCTCCGAGGTTGAAATCATCTTAATATTCACGCCGACATCCGCGAGCGCCTCGAACATTCTGGCAGCAACGCCCGGATTCGACATCATACCGGCTCCGACGATAGATACCTTCGCCACATGGCGATCCACGTCGATTTCCTCGCACTTCACGCTCGTCGCCCTGTGACGGTTCAGAATCGCGACGGCCTCGTCCACCTCATCCTCGGCAACGGTAAAGGAGATATCCTTCGTCCCTTCACGTCCGACGGACTGCAGAATAATATCCACATTAATATTGTGCCTTGCCAGATGATTAAACAATTTGAACGCAACCCCCGGCCTGTCCTCCAGGCCGATTACCGCAATGCGGGCCGTATTCTTGTCGCATGCGACTCCTGTAATGAGCATCTTCTCCACCGTAACTTCCTCCTTCACCAACGTTCCTTCCGTATCATTCAGACTGGAGCGTACCACTAATTTCACTCCGTATTTCTTCGCCATTTCCACAGAACGATTATGCAGCACGCCTGCCCCAAGGGATGCGAGATCCAGCATCTCATCATACGTAATCTCCGAAAGCTTTCTGGCTGTCTTCACGATTCTTGGATCTGCCGTGAAGATACCGTCCACATCTGTATAAATCTCACAGATGTCCGCATGAAGCACCGCTGCCAGGGCAACCGCGGTCGTATCCGATCCGCCCCGTCCAAGCGTTGTATAATCATCAAATTTATTAATTCCCTGAAATCCGGTAATCAGTACAATCCTGCGCGCTTCCAGCTCATTGCGGATCCGCTCTGTTGCAATATCCTTCAGCCGCGCATTTCCGTAATTTGATGTCGTACGCATCGGTACCTGAAACGCGTTCAGCGACACCGCGGGAATTCCGAGCGAATCGAGCGCCATGGCCATCAGAGCCACGGATATCTGCTCTCCGGTTGTCAGCAGCATATCGACTTCCCTCTTGGGCGGGTTGGAGTTAATCTCCCTTGCCTGAGCGAGCAGGACATCTGTCTGCTTCCCCATCGCGGATAATACGACAACTACATCATTGCCCTTCCTGTATTCTTCCATACATCTTCGGGCAACATTAAAGATTCTCTCCTTATCGGCGACTGACGTGCCGCCGAACTTCTTTACAACAAGCATGGCTGCCTCCTGACTGTTTATTTAAGCGGCAAAAAAGGGAATGCTGCAAAATCCAATCCGGATGATTGTTTTGCGACATTCCCCACTTTTCGTTTCCTTAGGTGGGATCCTGCTGTTGATCCGCAAGGAGCCTGTCGATCAGCTGATAGCCGTTCTCGATTAAGCTGCCGGTCTTCGCCGCTTCTTCTTCATTATAGAACTGAATCTTCTTTTGTTCCTTCGTACTGTCGTACAGCAGATACGGCACCGGCTCTGACGTATGCGTGCGTACGGCAATCGGCGTCGGATGATCCGGCATGATCAGCATGCGGAATGGTTCACGGGAAGCAAGCATCCTGTCTCTTACAATCCGGATCAGCCGGTCATCCAGATATTCAATCGAACGTATCTTATCCGAAACGCTTCCCTGATGCCCCATTTCATCCGGAGCCTCTACATGAATGTACACGAAATCATAGCCTTCGTCAAGTAGAACCTTTACGGCAGCCTCCGCTTTTCCCTCATAATTTGTATTGAGAGTTCCATTTGCTCCCGAAACTTCCACAACCTTCATTCCCGCGCCAATCGCGATTCCCTTCAGCAGATCTACGGCAGATATCATAGCTCCCCGCTTCCCTGTCTTCTCTTCAAAGGGCGGGAGCGCGGGCTTCGTTCCGGCTCCCCAGAACCAGATAGAATTCGCCTTGTGCAGTCCCTTCCCGGCCCGTTCCAGATTCAAGGGATGATGATTCAGAAGGTCATAGCTCCTCTTCATCATATCCTGAAGTCCCTTCTCCTCCGGAAGATATTCTCCGATTACCCGCCCCAAAATATCATGAGGCGGAGTCAGCTCTGCCGCTCTTCCATGATCCCAGATCAGCAGATGCCGGTAGCTTGTCCCGGTATAGAAGCGGTAGACATCATTCCCAAACTGCGCTCTGACGGCATCCATCAAAACGGCTGCATCCTCTGTCGGGATCTCCGAGGCGCCATGATCAAGAATTGTCTTCTGCTCATAGGGAAGCGTATCATCGCTTACCGTTACCAGATTACAGCGGATCGCAATATCCGTCTGCTTCATTGCGGCTCCGATACTTAATGCCTCAAGCGGCGAACGGCCCGAATAATAGATCTTCGGATCATATCCCAGCACGGCCAGATTCGCCGTATCACTGCCGGGCTTCATTCCTTCCGGTATCGTCTGTGCAAGTCCAATCTCCGATTTCCCGGCCAGCTCATCAAGAACCGGCGTCTTTGCGTACGCAAGCGGCGTCCTGCCGTTAAGCTCCTCAATCGGCCAATCCGCCATTCCGTCTCCAAGTATCACGATATATTTCATAGATTACCTCATTTCCGCGCTGCTTTTAGAATTCAATTCTGAACTGATTCCGAATTTTGTCCAGCTCTTCTACCCTCTCGGAAAACTCCCCTTCAGTCATCTGCTCCGTATAGAACGCGAATTCATCCGCAAGCCCTGCGTCCACCTGCGTAAGTCCCGGAAACAGCTGTTTTGCCTGCTGCCTGTTTTTCTCGTCCGTTCTCACAAAAAACCTCCCCGGCATACCTCTGACAGGCTCCGGGACCGTCCTTGTCTGGGACCATATCAATCCCGTATTCTCATTCACATGCCTGGCTGCCTGCACCACGTCAGACACCACCGCGCTCGCTGTCGGAAGCTTCCCCGCGCCTCTTCCGGAAAAGAGCACGTCTCCCAGCATATTTCCTTTGACCATAACCGCGTTGACCACATCGTCAATCGCATACAGCGGATGTCCCGCCATAATAATCCTGGGAGCAACCAGAGCATAGAAGCTCTCTTCCTTCCATATCGCGGACGCAATCAGCTTGATCTTCGCCTGCATGGCCCTTGCATACCGGATATCCCTTGCCGTAATTCCCGTAATCCCTTCCGTAACAACGTCCCCGAACTCCACTCGCTTGCCCAGCACAAGCGAGGCCAGGATCGCAAGCTTCCGTCCGGCATCGAAGCCCTCAATATCCGCCGCCGGATTGCGTTCCGCATATCCGCATTCCTGCGCTCCCTTCAGGACACAGTTAAAATCCGCACCCTCATTATACATTCTGGTAAGGATATAATTCGTCGTCCCGTTCAGAATCCCGGAAATCTCCAGAATCTTATCTGCCGTCAGGCATTCGCATAATGGCCGGATAATCGGAATTCCGCCCCCGACGCTGGCCTCAAAATAGAAATTCACCGCCCGTTCCTTCGCAAGCGCCAGGAGCTCTGCTCCGTACTCCGCGACCAGCTCCTTATTCGAGGTACACACATGCTTGCCGCACTCCAGAGCCCTTCTTACGAACTCATAAGCCGGCTTCACACCCCCCATGGTTTCCACGACAATCCGGACCTCCGGATCATTCACGATACATTCATAATCATGCACCAGAACCTCCATGACCGGATCCCCGGGAAATTCCCTCAGATCCAGTACATATTTCACTTCGATGTTCTCCCCGCTCTTTTCCGCTATGACTTCCGCATTCCTCTGCAGAACCTCATAGACGCCTGAGCCGACCGTTCCATATCCTAATATTGCCGCTTTCATCAATCTCTCCTCCTGTATCTTCATTCTCTGCCGAGTATCTTCAAATAATGAATCCCCGGCAGCTCCTCTATCTGCTGCAGCATCTGCGGAACCGGGGCTGTCTGCGGAAGAATCTCCATTGCCAGCGTCAGAGATGCGATCCCGCCAATCGGTATGGTCTGATTAATTGTCAGGATATTCGCGCTGCTTTCCGCCACCTGATTCAGAATCGCCGATAACAGCCCCGGCTTGTCGTCAAGCTGCATCATCACAGTAATGGTACGTCCCCGGTTGCTTTCATGGAACGGGAAAATATCATCCTTATACTTGTAAAAAGAGCTCCTGCTGATACCGACAACCTCCGTTGCTTCCTGAACCGTCATGACGCGTTCGGAATCCAGCAGCCGTTTTGCTTCAACAACTTTTAAAAGCGCCTCGGGCACCGCTTTCTTTTTGACAATGTAATAAATATCGTCCTCCATGCCCCGCATTCCTCCCGTTATGGTTTGGCTGTATTTCCTCGAAATACACTTGTTCGCCTTGAGTAGATATATTACCACATATATTTTAAAAAAGCAATCCGGTATTTTACAAACTTGAAATGCAGTATGCCGCGAAAGCTCCTTCCCGGCTTTCGCGGCATACCTTTTTTCATGGTTTTACTGATTATTTATCTGCTCTTTTACGGTCTCCACAGCCTTTTGCAGCTGATTGTCGTCTTCCGTAGGAATCACGACCAGATTCTTCACTTCCTCGTTCAGTTCAACCTCCACGTCCGGCGCAATTCCCGTTCCGTGAATACATACGCCGTTCGGAGTATAATACTTTGACACCGTCAGTTTGACAGCCGACTGATCATACAGCGGAATAACGGACTGAACAATTCCCTTGCCGAAGCTTGTCGTTCCCACAATGGTACCGATTCCGTAATCTTGAATCGCTCCGGCAAAGATCTCGGACGCGCTCGCACTGTTGCCGTTAATCAGGACGGCAAGCGGCAGGTCAAAGGACTCTTCCGCCGTAGACAGCTTCTCCGTCCTCTGTCCGTATTTATCCTCCGTATACACAATCAGACCTTCCGGCAGCATCCGGTCCAGCATGGATACAACCGTCTCAAGCAGCCCGCCCGGATTATCCCGGATATCAATTACAAGTCCCTGCATTCCCTGTTCCTCAAGATCATCGAGAGCATCCCTGAACTGCTGATCTGTTACCTCGTCAAATTCCATAATATAAATATATCCGATCTGATCCTCAAGCATCTGATATTCGATTGTCGGCACCTCAATCTCATCCCGCTCCACATCAAAGCTCAGCGGATCCGCATACCCGTCGCGAATGACCTCAAGCGTCACGAACGTCCCACGCTCCCCCTTCATCTCGCTCACGACCTCTGTCAGATCTCTGCCCGTCACTTCATTTCCGTTGACGCTGTAAAGAATATCGCCGGGCAGAAGACCCGCATTATAAGCCGGGCAGTCCACGAAGGGCTTCACAATCGTGATCACTCCTGTCCGGATATCCTGCTGTACGGTCGCCCCGATTCCATAATAAATCCCGCTCGAGGATTCCATCAAAGCCTCATACTCCTCCTGTGTATAATAACAGGAATAAGGATCTCCGAGCGCCGCAAGCAGCCCGTCATAGATCCCCTCCTCCAGCTCGTCTGCCGTTACTTCATCAATATAATAACTGTCAATCAGAGCTTCCAGCTTCGTTACCTTCTGCCAAAAATCGTCATCCGAAAGGATCGAACCGGATGAAGAGCTCTGCGTAGTACCCTGCTGCCCGGCATCTGCCCCATTCCCGGTTCCATCCGCTGCCAGAACATACAACGCAAAAACGACCGCAAACAGAACCCCTCCCCCTGTCAGCCCTCCGGCAAATCCCGCCCAAAACTTATTCTTCATTTGCTGACTCCTTACCTTTCTATTCAACAGTATTACCAGTTTATTTCCTATATATCCGGAATATGCCAGGTCGCCTGCGCGCCCACGGTCTGTTCCTCATGTCTCTCTACGGACTTACGTAACCCAGAGGATCCACATTCGTCCCGTCGAGAATCAGGCTGAAATGCAGATGCGGACCGGTCGAAATTCCCGTAGAGCCAACCAGGCCGATCACTTCTCCCTGCTTCACGGTATCTCCGACCGAGACTAAGAGCTTGGAACAGTGAAGATAAGATGTTTTAACGCCGTTTCCGTGATCAATCGTAATATAATTGCCAGATGACACGCTGTACCTCGCAATCACAACTGTTCCGGACAGAGCGGCAACAATCTCGTCTCCCGTATATCCGTCAATGTCAATTCCCTTATGGTATGTACTTGCTCCGGCTGTCGGGGCCTTCCGCGGGCCAAAGAACGAGACAACCGTCGTTCTTCCCGGCAGCGGCCATATAATATCCGAAAGCGCCGACGCGTCGCTTGTCTCGCCTGTTGCCGTAGTATTGCCGCCGGTGTTCCCGTTCTGCGCGGCTTCCTCGGCCTTCCGTCTCTCCTCTTCCTCCTGCTTCCTGCGTTCCTCTGCCTCTCTTGCCAGCCTTTCCTGCTCCGCAAGCCATTCCTCCTGCTTATTTTCCAGATCAGCAATGGTCATCTCCTGAGCCTGAATCTGATCCGCGTAATCAAAGAGCATCTCCTCGGACACGCCAATCTGAGCCAGGTAAGATTCCAGCTCGGCGCTCTTATCCGCAATCAGGATCTCGACCCCCTGCTGCTGAACCTCTTTCTCCTCCTGCATGGCACCAAGCTTCTCAAGCTTTGCCGTAAGGCTGAGCTCCGTCTCCTCCACCAGCTTCCTGGCAGCCTCATACCGCTCAAGAAGCGTATTGTCATATTCCGTAATCTGCATCACATACTCGACCTGATTCAGGGCGTCGGCAAGACTCTTCGAGCCAAGCAGAATCTGAAGCAGTTCCATGTTGCCCTCATTTTCATACATATACTGTATCTTAAGCTTCATATTCTCATACTGCTCTGCCTCTGTCTTCCTGGCTTCCTCAAGCTTCTGCCTTGTCTCCTCCAGATCCGTCTGCGTGGCGTCAATGTCAGCCTGCAGCGCCTCCAGCTCCTGTGTCAGCTGATTCAGCTGCATATCCAGCTCTTCCACATAGCCAAGCAAATCATCCTTCATCGCTTCCAGCTCATCCAGAATCTTCTGCTGCTCCTGCTTCTTCTGCTCCAGGCTCTTCTTTGCCTCCATCGCCTCATCGATATCATCCTGATAGCCCTGACTCTGCTTGATCTGTCCGATCGCTGCCGCCTGCGCGTATAACCGGATCCCCATATACCCGTCCTGCCAGCCGGTAAAGCTTTGAACTCCGGCAGAATTCAATATGCCGGATGTCACAAGGGCAGCCGCCAGCATGACAGGCAGAGCCGCCCCACGCCCGGGACGTCTGCCGCTTCTTCTCTTTTTCATGTCAATCACCGATCAATCCTTTTCTTAAATGCCTTCTCACCGTCAGATAGCTTCCGATAAATCCGATTCCCACTCCGATTATCAGGGAGACCGGAATCAGGGTCTGAAACACCGTGTGAATATCCAGAAACTCCATTCTGCTGAAAATATTGTCAAACCTGTCTGTTATGAACGCAATCACTCTGTGATAGATCGCGTACAGAACCGCCAGCGGAAGAACCGCTCCTGCCAGCCCAATCACAACGCCTTCTACAATAAACGGCCCCTTAATAAACGCGTCCGCGGCGCCGATCAGCTGCATGATCCCAATCTCCTCTTTTCTTACGGAGATACCGGTCGATACGGTCGTACTGATCAGGAATGCCGCCACCCCGAGCAATATGATAATAATCGCCGCCGAAATATAACCCACCAGCCGGTTAAAGCCAGAGAGCATATCCGCGAACGACTGGGAATCATTCACCTGTCTCACTCCGTCCAGCGCTTCAATATATGCCACGACCTCAGCCTGCTTCTCCACATCCTTCAGATACACTTCAAAGGACGCAGAATTCTCCAGCGGATTATCATTTCCGAAGGTTGCGGCAAGCTCGGGAGAAAGCTTCTCCTCCTTATACTGCTCCCAGGCCTCGTCCGCGGACAGATAGACCAGACGATCCACATCCTCCCTTACCGTAATCTCCTCCCCGATTGCCGCAATCTCCTCCTCCGTAATTCCTTTATCAAAGAACACGGTAATTCCGACTGTAGTCTCCGCCTCCTTCATCAGATACCGGAAATTGGCCACGACAAAATACAGGATCCCGAACAGAAACAGACACGCCGTCATCGTTCCAATCGATGCCGCGGTATACATCCTGTTATGGACAATGCTCTTCATACCCTGCTTCATGCTGTATCCCAGCGTACTAATTCTCCGCATGTGCATACCCGCCCTTTTCGTCTCTTACAATGACTCCGTTGTTAATCATAATCACTCTCTTCTGCATGCTGTCTACAATCTCCCGGTTATGCGTCACCACTACAATGGTCGTTCCCCTTTTGTTCGCCTCATCCAGAAGTCTCATTATCTCAAAGGAATTCTTCGGATCCAGATTACCGGTCGGCTCATCCGCAAGCAAAATGACCGGATGGTTAATCAAAGCCCTTGCAAGCGCCACACTCTGCTGTTCTCCGCCTGACAGCTCATTCGGATAGGCATCGTGCTTCTCCGACAGCCCTACCATAGAAAGCATCTTCGGAACCTCCTGCCGGATAATCCGCGAAGGAGTCTCTACCACCTGCTGCGCGAATGCTACATTCTCATATACGGTCCGATCCTTCAGCAGCCGGAAATCCTGGAACACAACGCCGATGCTGCGCCGGAATCTGCTGACCTGGCTTCTGCGCAGACGTCCGAGATCCCGCCCCGCCACATATACTTTTCCCCTGGAAGGCTTTGTCTCCCGAAGCATCAGCTTAATCATTGTAGACTTGCCGGATCCGCTGCTTCCCACAAGGAATACGAACTCGCCCTTGCGTATCTCAAGGCTGATATTGTTCACCGCATGGGCCCCTGTCTGATAAGCCTTCGATACATTATCAAACAATATAACCGGGGCATCAATATCTTGTAAATCCCTGTGCAGATCATATCTCGCCATCGGATATTATCCCCCTTTCCAAAATACAACAAAGAACGGCGCCGGTCCTCCGGCCCGACCGCCAAAGAACCGACACCCTCCCGGTATCTATATCATGATCACGCCACGTGATCTCAATATTCCACTGTCTCCATATACTTCATATACTTCACGACCATGAGCGCAATCTTAAAGGTAATGGCATCCTCAAACACTCTCAGATCCAGGTTGGTGCTCTTCTGCAGCTTGTCCAGTCTGTACACCAGCGTATTCCTGTGAATATAGAGCTGTCTGGAGGTTTCAGATACATTCAGACTGTTCTCAAAGAACTTATTGATCGT
This sequence comes from Candidatus Caccomorpha excrementavium, assembly GCA_018714285.1. Classification (GTDB taxonomy): domain Bacteria; phylum Bacillota; class Clostridia; order Lachnospirales; family Lachnospiraceae; genus Caccomorpha; species Caccomorpha excrementavium. Next base: position 13,518 of record DVNP01000286.1, read on the forward strand.
TGTCAGCGTCTCATCGTCAAAATCATCCGGCGATTTTCCGTCGAAAATTTCCCGGATGAACATCTTGCACAGAGGCATCGGAAGCTGATAGATCAGACGTCCGATCCCGAGATTGGAATACGCTACGATATTGCGGTCGCTGTAGAATATCTTGCCGACATCAAGCGCCATCTTCGCCTCTTTATAGGAACGCGATACATCCTTAATCTCATTCACAATGGTGCCGTATGCCACATGCACCTTGGTCATAGCCTCCGTATTCAGCATATCCAAAATGACTCTGGCCGTCTTGTTCAGATCCTCATAGCTCTCATTCGGCTTCAGTTCCTTAACAAGAATAATGTTCTTCTCATCCACCGCCGTAATAAAATCCTTGGTCTTGCTGGAAAACAATCCCCTGACGGTCTCCAGCGCGTTGGAATCCTTCTCGTTCTTGGTCTCGATGATAAATACGACTCTCTTCACATCCGTCTCAATATGAAGCTTCTTCGCCCGGTTATAAATATCGACTAACAAAAGATTGTCCAACAGCAGATTCTTAATGAAATTATCCTTATCGTACCTCTCTTTATATGCTACCAGAAGGTTCTGTATCTGGAAGGAAGCTATCTTGCCTACCATATATACGTCGTCGCTGTCGCCCTTCGCCAGGATTACATATTCCAGCTGATGCTCGTCAAACACCTTAAAGAACTGATATCCTTGAAGCACCTGACTGTCCGCCGGAGACTCCACGAACGCGAGCACAGCCTGTTCATAATCCTCCGCATTCGCCACAGTAGAAGCAAGCACCTTGCCCTCCGTATCCATTACGCAGATATCAATCCTGGTTATTCCTTTTAATCCGTCAATCGTATTCTGAAGAATCTGATTTGAAATCATGGCTTCACTCCCTTATAGTTTATTCGCTGCGTTAAAAATACTGTCCGTAGTATATTTTAGCATTGTTTCCGCGTTAAGTAAACTAAAATCACACAAAATTCAAGAAAATTTCCCGATACAAAAAGGGATATGGCTATCTGCCATATCCCTGATTCTTTCATCTTAATGTCATACCGCTTCCCACGCTATGTAGCATCAAACCGATTAATGTACGATAACCTGCTCTGTCTCCTTGTCAAAGAGATGAATCTTGGTCAGGTCAAGAGCAATCTTAACGGTATCGCCCGGTCTTGCCGTAGTACGGGGATTAACACGCGCGGTAACTTCATACTGATCTACGGTAAAGTACAGGAATACTTCCGCACCGAGCAGCTCGTATACTCTTACCGTAGCCTCAATGGTGCTGTCCGGAGAAGAATTGATGAAGATCTCTTCATCCTTAATATCCTCAGGACGGATACCAAGCACAACCGTTTTATCAACATAACCGCCATCAATTACCTTCTTCGCCTTCGCCTCCGGAAGCTTAATGGTGTGGCTGCCAAATGTAAGCAGAACATCATTACCCTTCTTTGTAACGACTGCATCAAGGAAGTTCATTTGAGGAGATCCCATGAATCCTGCTACGAACAGATTGTTCGGCTTATCATACAGATTCTGAGGAGTATCTACCTGCTGAATAAGGCCATCCTTCATAACAACGATTCTGGTACCGAGCGTCATAGCCTCTGTCTGGTCATGTGTTACGTAAATAATTGTGGTACCCAGTCTCTGATGAAGCTTGGAGATCTCGATACGCATCTGAACTCTCAGCTTGGCATCCAGGTTGGAAAGAGGCTCGTCCATGAGGAATACCTTGGGATTACGTACGATCGCACGTCCCATAGCGACACGCTGTCTCTGACCGCCGGAAAGAGCTTTCGGCTTGCGGTCGAGCAGTTTCTCAAGA
>DVNP01000287.1 GCA_018714285.1 Candidatus Caccomorpha excrementavium
ACCAGCGGGGATCTGCAAAAAGGAGATGTTGATATGGCATAGACAATGGTTAACTTTCGTATGGATGAACGATCCTGGTAATCCAGGTATTAATGACTCTGAGGAAAGAACATGTGGACGAAAAAACCATATGCGTGCTGTTTCATAACACCGTAGCGAAAACAGGGCTTCACGATACCATTGTGGAGAAGGATTTTTGAGTATGCCTGACACTGGACTAATAAGTCCGCAGCGCTGAGCAGCACGTTCATAGCTCACAAACGCATGTAAAAAAGCCGTCAGCCCCGGGAAGCAGCTGACAGCCATTGTTTTCTGTGACTTATCTTAAATGAAGCTCCTTTTTTAGCGCGTCTTGAAGAATTTGAGAAAAATTCACATTTCTTTCCAGCGCGACAGCGTTGAGCCATGCCGGGAGCGTTACGGTACGATTGACAGAACGGTTTACCTGAGCTATGCGGATAGAGGGCATAGCTACGTTATATTTTGTAAAGGAATAGAAAAATTCGCAGAGATATGTTAAAATTAGAGCAAATCATGTAAGAGATGCCGCATTGGAAGTTTGGAGCAGGCTTTTGTATCAATTATATACGGGAGGGTTTTGAGGATGGAAAAGGTTTTGCTTGATACAGATATTGGCGGAGATATTGACGATGCCATTTGTCTTGCTTATTTGCTCAGGGAACCGCAATGTGATCTGATTGGAATTACAACCGTCTGCGGCGAGCCGGAAAAACGGGCGGCAGTCGCGGACGCAATCTGCAGGGCTGCCGGGAAACAGATTCCGATTACGGCAGGACTTGACAGCACCATGCAGCCGGTTCCGGTATATCCTACGCCGGACGGGGCGGAGGCATTGAAATACTGGCCGCACGGCGTGTATGAAAAAGCCGACGCAGCAGCTTTTTTGTATCAGAAAATCAAGGAAAATCCGCATGAGGTTGTGTTGATCGGGATAGGTAATATGACTAATATTGCCACGCTGTTCACGGCCTGCCCGGATGCTGCCGGACTGCTGAAGGGACTGTATGTGATGAACGGCTATTTTGGGGCAGAGCCGCTGCCAAAGCCTTATTATAACTGGAATTCATGGGCGGATCCGCTGGCATCCCGAATCGTGTTTTCGGCCCGCGCAGCGATACATCGGGCGGTGCCGCTGGAGGTTACGGACAGTCTTACGATGGAAGCCGGACAGGCCGAAGTACTATTTCGAGCAGACAGCGATTTAATGAAAGCAGTCTTTTCCTTCGGCAGCGCGTGGCTGGAAAGCTCGGGGAAATTAACGCTGCACGACCCTCTGGCAGCTGTTGCCGTGTTTCATCCGTATATCTGCCGGTTTGAACGCGGCAATGTGCAGGTAGAAACAGAGCAGGTAAGCAATATGGGCGGCACAGCCTTTATTTCCTCGGCGGACGGGAATGTGGAAGTTGCAAGGACGGTTGACAGGGATTCATTCTACCGTATTTTGAGCGCATCTCTGCGCTGACTTAAGCCGGCATAGAAAAAGAGGTTTTTCTTTGTCAGTTCCGTATTTTGCCGGCATTTTTAGTCGAGATACGACTAAAAATGCATAGTCGAATTGGGACTATACTACAATATAGCCCATAGGAGGCTGGACGGATGAAGTTTGAAAGAATACGGAATCTTCGGGAAGATAAGGATATTACACAGACGCAGATGGCAGAGTATCTGTACATTAAGCAGACGACTTATTCCAAGTATGAACGGGGAACGATTAATATTCCGGTTGATACGCTGATCAGGCTGGCGGATTATTTTGATGTCAGTCTGGATTATCTTGTCGGACGGACGAATGAGAGGGAATGGAAGAGGAAGAAGTAAGGGATGTTCAGAAAAAGAGAGATTAAGAAATGGAGAGGGGCGGGTGTGTGAGATATTATATTTCGGATCTGCATTTTTTTCATGAGGCGCTGAATACGAAAATGGATTGCCGCGGATTTGACGATGCCAGGCAGATGAATGAACGGATCATAGAGATTTGGAACCGTAAGGTGAGGAAGAATGATGAGGTGGTGATTCTGGGGGATTTGTCGCTTGGAGGGGCGGAAGAGACGAATGAGGTGCTCGAACGGCTCAAAGGGCGGCTTTTTTTGATTCTCGGCAATCATGATACCCTGGTCGGGAAGAAGGGGTTTAAGCAGGAGCGGTTCGGGTGGATTCGTCCGTATGCCGAGCTTCATGACAACGGCAGGAAGGTTGTGCTGTGCCATTATCCGGTTTTCTGTTATAATGGACAGTACCGGAGGAATCAGAAGGGCAATCCGCGGACCTATATGTTGTACGGGCATGTGCATGCGACCCGCGATCAGAGGCTGGTGGATACCTTTTGCCGGATTACCGGAGAGCAGGGCATCCCATGTCAGATGATAAACTGCTTTTGTATGTATTCGGGCTATGAGCCGCTTACGCTGGATGAATGGATTATAAATGATAAGAAGAGGGACAAAGGAGGCGTGGAATGAAGTGGAATAATATTGCGGTGATTGGAACTGGAATCTGATGGATTGATAGTATGAAAATGAGGAGGGCTGTATGCAGGAAATCTATGAAGTTTCGGAAATTTATTCCAGATTAAAGAGAAGGAAATTGACGGTGTCCGTGCCGGGGTCAAAGAGTATCACAAACCGGGCGCTTCTGTTCGCCGTGCTCGCGCAGGGAGAGAGTATTCTGAAAGGGGCTTTGTTTTCCGAGGATTCCAGGTATTTTTTAAGCTGTATCCGGGGACTTGGCTTTGAGGCGCAGGCGGATGAGGAGAATCAGACCATTCGGGTAACGGGTCTGGGAGGCAGGATACCGAACAATGGCGTCTCCCTCTATGTCGGGAGTGCGGGAACTGCGGCAAGGTTCCTTTCGGCGTTCCTTGGAATGTCTGAGGGAAGATGGCATATGGATTCCTCGGAGCAGATGCGCAGGCGGCCGATGAAGCCGCTGTTGGATACGCTTATAAAGCTTGGGGCAGAGATTGCATATGAAGGGGAGGAAGGACACTTTCCGTTTCTGATTACGGGGCATGGAGTCAGAAAGAATGAGATCTCCGTGAACATCGAACACTCCAGCCAGTTCCTGAGCGCCCTGATGATATCCGCCTGTCTGGCAAAGAACGGCATGAAGCTGATGGCGGAAGGAACGCATGGAATGGCGTATATTGATATGACGGCTGCAATGATGGAGGAATTCGGAATACACTGCCATATAACGGAGTGTGAAAAGGGGAGAACCTACGAGATTGATCCGGGACAGGTCTACCAGGCGAGGGAATATCCGGTCGAGCCGGATGTATCCGCCGCGTCTTATTTCTTTGCCGCAGCAGCCCTGCTTGGAATCACCGTTACGGTGAAGGGGGTTTCCCTGCGCTGTAAGCAGGGAGATGTGGAATTCCTGCGGATTCTGGAGAGAATGGGATGCAGACTGTCGGAAAACGAACAGGGAACGGTACTGTCAGGGCCCGTGGGCGGGTTGTCCGGGATCTGCGCGGATATGCATGCCTGTTCGGATCAGGCAATTACCCTTGCGGCGATTGCGCCGTTTGCCTTACAGCCGGTTACCATTACCGGGATCGGTCATATCCGGTATCAGGAAAGTAACAGACTTGCCGCAATGACGGCAGAGCTTCGGCGGATGGGAATCCGGTGCGAGGATCATGAGGACGGCATTACGATTTATCCGGGAGAGGTAAAGCCGGCCCTGATACGGACCTATGAGGATCACAGAATGGCAATGGGATTTGCCTTAACAGGCCTGCGGGCGGCAGGTATCCGGATTGAGGATCCGGGATGCTGCCGGAAGACCTTTGAGAATTATTTTACGGTGCTTGATCAGGTTATCAGGGATTTGACAGAAGAACCGGTGAAAATCGGAACAGTGGATAAGTGAGAAAAATGTGGATAAGTCTGTTGATAATGTGGATTTTAATTCATGATACGTGAAGTTTAATGTCACAATATACAAAAAGAGTGAAAAATTGTGGATAACCTGTCGGTTAATGCCTGAAAATGGGAAGTTATTCACAAAAACCAGCGCTGGACAACCTGCGGGAAATGGATTATGATAGAAGACACGGGATCTTGCAGGGATGTGAGATGAGAAACGGGAATGGAGGATAATAAGGATGGAAATCAGGAAGGTTACAGACGAAGCATTCAAAAAATACGGACGGATTCTTAAGGGATATGATTTTACGCAGCTGTTTGCCGAGATGGAGAAGACTCCGGTGACGGATTCGGTGGAGTATGTTCCGAGCGTGGAGGCGCTTGAGCAGCTGCCGGTCTTTCAGGAGCTGACAGATAGTATGTATGGCGGTCTTCCGATTCAGATTGGCTATTGCAACGGTAACAACTATTATCTGAATGCGGTAGAATATCATCGTTCATCGGAAGTGGATATTCCGGTCGGCCGGGATCTGATTCTTCTGCTGGGTATGCAGCAGGATATCGAGCCGGATAATACCTATGATACGGGACGGATTGAGGCGTTTTTAGTGCCTGCGGGAACGGCGGTTGAGCTGTATGCGACAACGCTTCACTATGCTCCCTGCAATGCGGCGGAGGAAGGATTCCGCTGCGTGGTTGTCCTCCCGAAGGATACGAACCTGCCGCTTGCCGTCAGTCCGGCCCTTACAAACGAGGACAGGCTGATGACGGCCAGGAACAAGTGGCTGATTGCCCATGAGGACGCGGGGATTGAAGGGGCATTCAATGGACTGAAGGGAGAGAATCTCTGCGTGAGATAAATCTCTGTATGAGATAGAATATTTTTTCAAGATGGTCTTTCATTTTTGAAGGAGATATGTTAAAATAAGAATTCCGGATATTTTGTACGGGATTAAATGAGATACATACAGGATAAGGTTTGGGATTGGATATGGAAGCGAATGATAAGGCCGACGGAATGATAGACAATTTTATATTCAGTGAGAACAACCGGCAGATAAAGGAAGAGACGGATCGGATTCTGAATGACAAAAGCCCCTCAGAGCCGCTGCTGATTACGGGAGCGCAGGGAACCGGGAAGTCCTGCCTGTTAAGCGGACTGTGCGCGGCTTACAGGCGGCGCCGCAACGAGAGCCCGGCGTGTAAGGTGAACGGGGTTGATTTTATGGACGCCATGGTGGAGGCGATCTGCCGGGATGGCCTTAAGGAGTTCGCGGACGAGTACGGACGGTATGAGCTGCTTCTGATCGATGATATTGATGATCTGGCTGACAGGCGGATTATGCTGGAAAGCTTTGCGGGACTGATTGGAAGATTAAGCGAACGCTGTATGATTGTCATGACGGCAACCAGACAGTTCGATACGAAGAAGCTTGCCGGATGGATGCGCACGCAGATTCGGGAGCTGACGCTTTATCCGCTCAGCAA
>DVNP01000288.1 GCA_018714285.1 Candidatus Caccomorpha excrementavium
CGCCGCGGCAGAGAACCACCACATCCTTCTCGACAGACGCGCGGCTCAGATCAATATCCAGTCCGCCCATAAAGGCAGAAAACACGGCGCCACTGAATTCTTCACCGTCAAATCCGATTCTTCGTCCGTTCATAAAAGCATAGAACTCAGGATGATTCGAATCCTTTGTCATTTCTTCTCTGTGGCAGACGGCTTCTGATATCAGCTTCTTTGTCAGTACCGCGCAGGCCTTAAGCGCCGCCGCGAAGGCAATTACCCTGACCGCGTTCCTTAAGATTCCGCCTCCGTTTTCATTCTTCCTGCTGCTCCTTATTTCATTCTCACACATAATTTACCTCATTTCTGCGCCGCATCAAAACAGGTCAAGCCTGTGGACGCAGCGCAGTCCAAGGCTTGACGGCCGAATCCTTTCACCAGGTTTTCAGCCCTTCTTCATCTGACAATCTCTTCCAAGCTATGTAAAAACAGGCCGCTTCTCAGCTTCGGTTCAAACCAGGTCGATTTCGGCGGCATCAGCCTGCCTGCATCCGCGACCCAAAACAGCTCCTGTATGGAAGTCGGATACATGGAAAATGCCGCGCCCATACCCTGATTCACCCGTTTTTCGAGCTCTGAAAGCCCCCGAATCCCCCCTGAAAAATCAATCCGGGGATCTGTCCTCGGATCTCCGATCCCGAGCACGGGACCAAGCAGGAAATCCTGCAATATTGATACATCCAGCCGATCCACCGGATCGGATGCGTTCATCAGCTCCTTCGGCGCCTCAAGACGGTACCAGGAGCCTTCCAGATAAAGACCGAATACCCCTTTCCTGTCCGGCTCCACAGGGTTCCCTCCACATTCCTTTACGGTGAAGCATTCCCTCACGCGCGAGAGGAATTCCTCCTTCGTATATCCGTTCAAATCTCTGACCACACGATTATAAGGCAGGATCGTGAGCTCCTCCTCCGGAAACAGTACACACAGGAAATAATTAAACTCTTCCTGCCCCGTGTATTCCGGATGCTCCTTCCTGCGCCTTAAGCCGGCCTTAACCGCGGATGCCGCCCGATGATGACCATCCGCAATATAGAGATGATCCATAGCAAGAAACGCCTCGCGCACCCTCTTTATCCGGTCTGCGTCTCCAATCCGGAAAACCCTGTGCCTTACTCCGTCCTCCGACACGAAATCATACAGCGGGCGGTCTTTTTTCACGGCCTCCCGTATCTGCCTGAGCTCAGAACTTGTTCGGTAGGCAAGAAAGATCGGGCCGGTCTGCATGTTCAGCGCTTCCACATGCCGGATTCTGTCCTGCTCCTTCTCTTCCCTGGTATTCTCATGCTTCCTGATCATACCATTCTGATAATCATCAATTGCCGCACAGGCCGCTATTCCGGTCTGCGTCCGCCCGTTCATCGTGAGTTCATAGACATAATAGCATTCCTCCTTATCCGTAAGGAACGTTCCGTCTTCCATCCGCTGCTCAAGCAGCTCCTTTGCCTTCTCATAGACCTCAGGCGCATACATATCCACAGTCTCGTCAAACTGTGTCTCCGGCCTGTCAATATTTAAAAAAGACAGCTCATCCTTTGCCGCCTGTATCTTTGCTTCCTTCCGGGAATATACATCATACGGCAGCGCCGCTACGCGCGCGGCCACGGCCTCATTCGGCCTGATGCATGAAAATGGTCTGATATCGGCCATGCGAATCCTCCAATCTGCCGAACGGCTTCATAATCTTTGATTTCTTCTTAAGCTTTGATCACCGGTGTAAAATCCGGGGTATCCGCGCAGAAATATCCATCTGTCTCCCGCGCGATTTTCCCGAACAGTGCGCGAAGCTCCTTCTCATCCGCCCCTCCCGCCGCTACGGCAAATAATGTGCTGATCTGATTCCTCTTGAGGTATTCATCATCCTCCCTGGACCGGAAATACGGCTGCATCGGTTCAAAATCTACGGTCGAGCCGTCTTTGAGTGTAATGACAAGGATATTCGCTTCCCTCCAGAGTTCCGGTTCAGCCCCTTCAAAACCGGCAGCGGCCTCCTTTAGATCCGCCGCCGTCTTCTCCTTTGTATTCATATAAAACCAGCTGTCCATTGCTGCTCCTGTCTCCCGAAACCGGGCTTTCCTGTTTTCTATTTATTTATTATAATGAAAAATTGAACGATGCGCAACAAAAATCTATGCGCATAGCCTGGCGATTCCGATTGTTATCAAAAGCACACCCGATATTCCGGAGCATACTCTGCGGTTCAGCCTGCGGACAAACTCCCACTTCCGCATCATATACTCCCCCGTGGACAGAAGGAACGCCTGCATCAGTCCGACCGCGGGGGCCAGGATAATACCGTTCATTCCCGTCGCAGCCGCGGCGATTCCCGCGCTTACGGAATCGGCGGAAAGGGCGGCTCCGAGAATGAGTCCTTCCCTGATATCAATATGCCTGGAACTGTCCTTGTCGAATTCCGTTTCCTTTCCGCGCAGCAGATTCCGATATAAAAGAATAAGTCCCATCACAATCAGAAGAACGGCGCCCGCCCCTGATACGACAGCTTCCGGCAGCGCCCGGTTCAGCCTGCCGCCAACCGCTACCGCCGCTCCCATAATAACAGCGGAGATCACCCCGACCGCCATTCTGGCCCTTCCATCAATTCTGACTTTCCGGAATGCGTAAGAGATCCCGATTCCCAGGGCGTCGATACTTAAAGAAAAAGAAAGCAATATAATCTGAAGCCACATAATATGACCTGTTTCTTCATCATTGCTTTAAAATATGCCGAAAGAAGGCTTCCGGTTCCACAGGCACATCAACCCGCCTTCCCGGCCTGACGTCTTATATGTCAGGAATTTCAGCCGGTCTAAATCCCAGTATCTTTCATAAAATGGACTATAAGGCATCCTGCCGTCATATTCGGAAAGGAGTATCATATGAACTGGCATACTCTCACATCGAACGAGGCCCTGCGCGAGCTTGACGCGGCGCCGGATACCGGCCTGAGCACGGCCGCCGCCGCTGCCCGTGAGAAAACCTGGGGCAAGAATATACTGGAAGCAAAAAAAAGTAAAAGCCTGTTCTCCAGATTCATATCCCAATTCTCGGATTTTATGATTATTATCCTGATCATTGCCGCGGGGATATCTTTTCTGGTATCCGTACTGAACGGCCAGACTGATTTCACGGATCCTGTCATTATACTGGCCATTATTTCCCTGAACGCAATTCTCGGCGTCCTTCAGGAGACAAAGGCGGAACGCTCGCTTGACGCGCTGGCGAAGCTTTCCGCCCCGAATGCCCAGGTACTCCGGAATGGGACCCGCGCTGTCATTCCCTCCGGCGATCTGGTTCCCGGCGATATTATCTTCCTGGAAGCCGGCCATTATGTCCCTGCCGACGCCAGGCTGATTTCTTCGGTTGATCTGTATGTGGATGAATCTTCCCTGACCGGAGAATCCCATCCTGTCAGCAAAGAGGCAAAACTCACCCTGCCTGAAGATACTCAAACTGCGGATCGGAAGAATATGGTCTATTCCTCCGGACTTGTAACCCGCGGACGCGGCACTGCCGTCATAACGGCTACCGGGATGAATACGGAAGTCGGACATATTGCCAGACTCATTCTGACGGATGAACCGGCCCCGACTCCCCTGCAGAAAAGACTGGCTGGAACGGGAAAGATTCTCGGGATCTCAGCCCTGGCTATCTGCGTGATCCTGTTCTTTCTGGGAATCCTTAAGCAGCGTCCCGTATTCGATATGTTCATGACATCGGTCAGCCTGGCCGTTGCCGCAATCCCGGAGGGCCTGCCCGCCATCGTTACCATTATGCTCTCTCTCGGAGTACAGCGCATGGCAAAGAAAAACGCAATCATACGAAAGCTTCCCGCCGTAGAGACCTTAGGCAGCGCAACGGTAATCTGTTCCGATAAAACCGGCACTCTCACCCAGAATAAGATGACAGTAACCGAAATCCTGTCGCCCCAGGGCCAGGAGACTGCAAATAGTCCGGCAGGCAGGCGGATCCTGACCTGTTCCTCCCTCTGCAATAACGCCATTCTGACCCTGCGTCCCCAAAAAGGTAAGAAGCGCGCAGTCAAGAAGCCGCCTTATACAAACTATGAAATCACGGGAGAACCAACGGAGACCGCACTGGCCGAAGCCTCTGCGCAGGCAGGCCTGTATAAAAGCGAACTGGACAAATCCTGGCCGCGCCTCCGTGAAATTGTATTCGATTCCGCAAGGAAAAGAATGACGACTGTTCACTCGCTGCCCGCTGGGAAGGGACAGCTTATCATAACCAAAGGAGCGGTTGACGTTTTACTCCCCCGGTGTACCCATATCCGGATCGGGGAAAAGACCGTTCCCATGAGCGAATTATACATAAACCGAATCACCAGGCAGAATCTTTCCATGGCGAAACGGGCGCTGCGCGTGATCGCCGTCGCCTGTAAGGAAAGCCCCGGAAAAGCCGTCTCTCTGACAGAGGACGCTCTTGAATCCGGCCTCACCTATCTCGGAATGATCGGCATGATCGATCCGCCGAGACCGGAAGCAAAAGAAGCGGTCTTTCTATGCAGGCAGGCAGGAATCCGTACTGTCATGATTACCGGAGATCATGCCCTGACTGCCTCCGCAATCGCGTCAGATCTCGGTATCCTGTCTGATTCCGATGAAGTCATGACCGGAAGAGAGCTCGAATCCCTTCCGTTCAATCAGCTGTGTGAATCCATCTGCCGGTATCGGGTATTCGCGCGGGTTTCGCCCGAACATAAGGTAAAAATCGTAAAAGCCCTCCAGAGCTCAGGAGAAATAGTCGCAATGACGGGAGACGGAGTCAATGACGCGCCTGCTCTCAGGGCAGCCGATATCGGCTGCGCGATGGGACTGTCCGGCACGGATGTCGCCAAGAACGCGGCCGATATGATCCTTATGGACGATAATTTCGCTACCATTGTGGCCGCTGTCCGGGAAGGACGGGGAATCTATGACAATATCCGCAAATCCATCCATTTCCTGCTCTCCTCCAACATCGGCGAAATTATGTGTATCTTTACCGCCATATTATTCGGGCTCCCTTCCCCTCTGCTTGCCGTACAGCTGCTGTGGGTCAATCTTGTGACCGACTCCCTTCCGGCCATCGCTCTTGGAGTCGATCCACCTGCAAAGGACATTATGGAAAAGAAGCCCATCGCTCCCGGCAAAAGCATGTTCTCGGACGGACTGGGAATCCGGATTGCCCTGGAGGGCATGATGATCGGCGCGCTGGCCCTGCTTGCCTTTCTCATTGGAATCCGCTTCTTTGATCTGCCCGATCCGCTGCTGCAAAATCTTTCGGAACTCTCCGGAATCTCTCCTGAGGTCGGCCGGACTATGGCCTTTGCGGTACTGAGCCTGTCACAGCTCTTCCATGC
>DVNP01000033.1 GCA_018714285.1 Candidatus Caccomorpha excrementavium
ATCATTTTATGATTCTCCACCATATCAAGAAATGCCACAATCAGCTCCTGATCCTCGACCGTAATGACCCGATCCACATTTTTCTGAATATAAGGAAAGATATGATCACCCGGAGTCTTTACCGCGGTACCGTCCGCTATCGTATCAACTTCCGGCAGCGTCACGACATGTCCCGCCTGAAGCGAAGCGGTCAGGCAGGCGGCTCCTGCCGGTTCTACTCCGATAACCTGAATGTTCGGATTCAAAAGCTTTGCAAGTGTGGATACGCCTGTGATCAGGCCGCCGCCTCCGACCGGAGCCAGAATGATGTCAACCGTCGGAAGCTCCTTGATAATCTCCATCGCGATTGACCCCTGGCCGCATGCGACATCTTCGTCGTCAAAGGGATGAATAAACGTATATCCGTTCTCCTCGGCCAGCTGATACGCATAGGCGCAGGATTCATCATAGACATTGCCGTACAGGATTACATCCGCTCCATAATTCTTGGTACGGTTCACCTTAATCAGAGGTGTGGTTGTGGGCATTACAATAACTGCCTTTGCTCCATATATTTTGGCGGCATATGCAACGCCCTGCGCATGATTGCCCGCAGATGCAGTGATCAGGCCGCGGGAGCGTTCTTCTTCACTGAGCGTACTGATCTTATAATAAGCCCCCCTGACCTTATAAGCCCCCGTTTTCTGCATATTTTCCGGCTTCAGATACACCTTATTGCCGCATTGCTCCGAAAAATAGTCACTGTATATCAGCTTGGTCGGCAGCGTGACATTTAAGACCACCTCGCTCGCTTCCTCGAATTTCTCCAGCGTTATCATCTTTCTTCTGCCTCCTCTTTTCCGGTGTTAAATAACGCATTGACAAAAGAATCCGGATCAAACTTCTGCATATCCTCAATCTGCTCGCCCACACAGATGTATTTGACCGGAATGTTCAGCTCCGCCTGAATCGCGATTGCAATTCCGCCCTTGGCGGTTCCGTCCAGCTTCGTCAGAACAATTCCGTTAATCTCGGCAACCTCGTTGAACTGCCTTGCCTGCGCCATCGCGTTCTGTCCCGTCGTACCGTCAAGAACCAGCAGGGTCTCCCGGTATGCGTCCGGGCATTCCCGCTCGATGACACGGTTGATTTTACGCAGCTCCTCCATAAGATTCTTTTTATTATGGAGCCTTCCCGCCGTATCGCAGATCAGCACATCAACGTTCCTTGCCTTCGCGGCTGAGACCGCGTCATAGACAACCGCGGCAGGATCAGAGCCCTCCTGCTGCGCAATGATATCAACGCCCGCTCTACCGGCCCATTCCATAAGTTGCTCAATTGCTGCGGCGCGGAAGGTGTCGGCTGCGGCAATCAGAACCTTCTTCCCTTCCGACTTTAAGCTACCTGCGAGCTTGCCGACCGATGTTGTTTTCCCGACTCCGTTGACGCCGATCATCAGGACGACCGATTTATGATTCTCGAATTCATACGCATCCTCCGGCAGGCTCATCTGCTCTTTGATGCTCATGGCAAGAAGCTCCCTGCATTTTGCGGGCTCCTTGATATTCTGCTCTTTTACCTTCACCTTCAGATTTTCAATGATGGAATTCGTGGTATTAATTCCGAGATCCGCCATAATCAAAATCTCTTCCAGCTCCTCATAGAACTCATCATCAATGCTTGAGAATCCGCTGAAGATTGCGTCAATGCCTGATTTTATGTTGTCCCTTGTCTTTTTTAATCCTTCGGCAAGCCTGCCGAAGAAGCCTTTCTTTTCACCCATACCGTCACCTCGTTTTTGTTCCTGCTATTTATTGCTCCAGCTGGCTCTCGATGAGACTTACCGATACCAGCGCAGATATGCCCTTTTCCTGCATGGTGATGCCGTACAGAATATTTGCGGCCGCCATGGTTCCTCTTCTATGCGTAATAATAATGAACTGGGTATGCTCCGTCAGCTTATGCAGATAGTCGGCAAAGCGCTTAACATTGGAGTCGTCCAGAGCGGCTTCAATCTCGTCCAGCAGACAGAACGGAGAAGGCTTCAGATTCTGAATCGCGAACAGCAGCGCAATCGCCGTCAGCGCCTTTTCTCCACCGGAAAGCTGCATCATATTCTGAAGCTTCTTTCCCGGCGGCTGCGCAATGATGCGGATGCCGGCCTCCAGAAGATCCTGCTCCTGTATCAGCTCGAGCGTTCCGTGGCCGCCGCCGAACAATTCTTTGAATACAACGTCAAACTGCCGGTTAATATCCTCGAATTTCTCCGCGAACTGTTTCCGCATCTCACGATCCAGATCCTGAATTACCCCGGTCAGCGACTTCTCCGCTTCAATCAGATCATCCCTCTGTCCGCTTAGGAATCCGAACCTTTCCTTCCGCTCCTTATAATCTTCAATCGCGTTGACATTGACTGGACCAAGCTCCTTAATCTGCGCCTTTAACACCGCAATTTCTTTCTTTACCGCAGCGGCGCTTAAGGCCTTTTCAATCTTTTGCTCCAGGGCAGACGCAACCGTAATCTCATACTCCTGCCACATATGATCCATCAGGCCGTCAAGCGTTTCCTTCAGCTTATCCTTCTGAGTATTCAGACGGTAAAGCTCCCTGTCAAGCTGTGAAATCTTTTCTGCGATCTCCTCCCGCTTATGAAAGAAGCTTCTGTGATTTTTCATCAGCTCCTCTCTGCTTCCCGCAAGGCTCTTTTCCTCCTCCCTGCACTTTTCGGACCGCTCTATGGCATCCTGCCGTTTTGTCTCTTCCTCCTTCAGCGCCGCGGCTTTTTCGGTTACAGAAGTTTCCGCCCTTACCCGGCTCTCTTCCTGTTTGGTCCGTTCTCCGGTTAGCTTCTCAATCTCGCCTTTGATACGGCGAATCGTTTCTATTATATAGGTATTGCGCTGCTCCAGGCTCTGGAATTCAAGAACTCGCTTTTCCTGCGCCAAGGATGCCGCAAGCTCCTTTTCTTTCTGTTCCTTCAGATGTTCATTTAAGGAAGCAATCGCCTTCTCGGCCGCCGCCTGTTTATCCTGATTGGTTTTCAGATCCTTTGCAAGAGAGTCCAGCCCTCCTGTCAGATCAGCGTTCTGAGTATCCAAAAGCCGGATTTCATCGGCAAATTCCTGATAGGAACCCTTGCAGGCATCATATGCAGCCTGTTCCTGCGACAGATTCAGTCTGGCCGTATTCTGTTCCAGATACAGCTTCTGCAGCGCTTCCCGTTTTTTCTCCAGAGTCTCCCTTATCTGCGCTTTCCCGGCTTTTTTCTCTTCCTTTCCGGCAGCCAGTCTGTCGGTCTCCTTTTTCAGTCCGGCTGTCTTTTTCTCAAGCTCTTCAATCTCCCTGCGCCGTCCGAGCAGGCTGCTGGAATTTTTGTACGCTCCGCCGGATAAGGAACCTCCCGGATTAAGCTGCTCTCCCTCCAGCGTCACGATTCGCAGGCTGTATCCGTATTTTCGGGCAATCCGCAGCGCGTTGTCGATCGTATCCGCAACATAAATGCGTCCAAGCAGAAACCCTGCCAGGATCTGATACTGTTTCTTTGTCCGGACAAGACTGTCCGCGGTTCCGATTATGCCCTCCTCCGAAAGGACCGACGGATCCTTTCTTGATCGATCCGCAATGCTCGTAAGCGGAAGAAAGGTTGCCCTGCCGCAGCGGTTCTTTTTCAGATATTCTATCAGTGATTTTGCCGTATCCTCCGTATCCGTAACGATATTCTGGATACTTCCTCCCAGCGCGGTTTCGATTGCGGTCTCATATTGTTTCTCTGTCTGAATCAGATCGGCCACAACTCCAAGAATTCCCGGATACTCGTTCTTTTTTCCCATTACCTGCCGGATACTTCCCCCATACCCTTCATACCGTTCCGCGATATTTTTCAGCGATTCCAGCCTTGAAACTTCACTCAGATACTGCTTCTGGCTGTCATTCAGCCGCAGAGTTGCCGTATCAATTTCCTTCTGAACCTCATCCATCTTCCGGCTCAGCTCTTCGTTCTCCCTTGTCTGCGAAACGATTTGCGAGGAGATCTCCTTCAGTCTGGCTTTTTCTTTCATTACCCGTTCCAGACATTCCGCTTCTTCGCTTTTATTACTCAGCAGCTTCTGACTCAGCTGCGCTTTCTTGATTTGATTCTGCTCTAGAATCGTCCGATATCGCTGAATATTAGTTTTAATCGTAGTATTTTCATTCAGAATAGAGAAAATAGAGGAATTATGTCCGTCGATCTGCTCCGTGGCCTCTTTAATCCCGGTCCGCAGGCTGTCAAGCTCCTCCGCCGCCAGACTTCTGGCCATATCCAGCTCGTCCAGCTTCTCGTCAATCTCTGACTTCTGTTCCACACAAGCCCTGCACTGCTGTTCTCTTACGGTAATTTCTCCGGCAAGCTGCGTAATCCGTTCTTCATACTGCTGCTTTCTCTGCTTCTCGGAGGTAATCTGCTCCTTCAGCAGATCAATCTGTCCGGACAGCTTCTGGGCGGACAAATTCAGCTCACTTTGTCCGAGGCGGTTTTTCTCAATCTCGCGGTTATATTGTTCCAGCTCCTTTTCAAGCCGTTCATATTCTTCCTTTGTATTATCATACTCCTGCCTTGCGGCCGCAAGCTCATCTGATACGACGGATATCTTCCCGTCCAGTTCCCGATCCGCTTCCCGATCCCTTTCATACTCCGCCAGAAAGCCCGAGATCTCCTTCCTTTTCAGCTCTTCCTTCAGCCTAAGGTATTCTCTTGCCGTTTCGGACTGCTTCTCAAGCGGCTCCAGCTGCTTCTCAAGCTCGGATAAAATATCCTCAATCCGGAGCAGATTTGATCTCTCCTCCTCAAGATTCTTCTGAGCAGCCGCCTTGCGCTTCTTGAACTTGACGATTCCGGCCGCCTCATCGAACAGCTCCCTTCTCTCTTCCGGCCTGCCGCTTAAGATCTTATCAATCTGCCCCTGTCCGATAATGGAATATCCTTCCTGTCCGATTCCCGTATCCAGGAACAGCTCCTGAACGTCCCGAAGCCTGCATGCCGCGCCGTTAATCAGATATTCGCTTTCGCCGGAACGATAGACTCTTCTTGCAACCGTCACCTGATCATAATCAATTGGGAGCATGTGGTCGGAATTATCCAGCGTAATGGACACATACGCGAAGCCCAGAGGCTTCCTTGTCTGTGTTCCGGAGAATATAACATCCTCCATTCTGCTTCCTCTTAACTGTCTGGCGCTCTGCTCTCCAAGCACCCAGCGAACCGCGTCGGCAACATTGCTCTTGCCGCTTCCGTTTGGTCCGACGATTCCCGTAATACCGCCATGGAACTCGAATACAATCTTATTGGCAAATGATTTAAACCCCTGTATTTCGATACTTTTCAGATACATTCAATTCCCCCTTCTTGAGCATCAGAATAGAATGATAAGCGGCATTCTGTTCCGCCGCTTTTTTCGTTCTGCCGACGCCCTGAGCGAGAGGTGTGCCCTCCATATGAGCCAGAACAGTAAATTTCTTATTATGATCAGGTCCTTCTTCCGACAGAAGCTCATAGCAGAGCTGCTTCTTATACTCACTCTGTACAATCTCCTGCAGGATAGTCTTGCTATCGAAAAAGAGCTTTTTATGCTCCATATCGGAAAGGATATACCGGCCGATGAACTCTTTTGCGCTAGTAAGACCACCGTCTAAATAAATGGCTCCGATCAGGGCCTCCATCGCGTCAGACAGGATGGATTCCCTCTCTCTTCCTCCCGTCGCCGCTTCTCCCTTGCCGAGCAGAATGTATTCTCCCAGCGCCAGTTCTCTCGCGCACAAAGCCAGTGTGGACTCGCATACCAGACTGGCGCGCAGCTTGGTCAGATCTCCCTCCGGCATCTTTTCATGTTCATGGTATAAATATTCACTTGAGGTCAGTTCAAGAACGGCATCTCCCAGAAATTCCAATCTCTCATTATTTGACAGCTTATTCAGCCTCTTCTCATTGGCAAATGAGCTATGTGTAAGCGCCTGCCGCAGCAGCTTTTTATCCCGAAAGGTATATCCGATTTTTTTCTCAAAGCTCAGCATTCTTTTTGAAACGATAATCTCTCCGGGCTGAGCCGTATTCATGGTCTGCTTCATAACCAGGTTCCTTTCCCTCATATTCTTCCGCGCGCCTGCTTCCTGTCTTTAAAAGAGCTTCACAAAGGATGCAAATCCCCGGTGAAGCTTTTTTTGATTC
>DVNP01000289.1 GCA_018714285.1 Candidatus Caccomorpha excrementavium
GATCAAGCGGTGTGGCGACATCCAGGAATACCGGCAGCCATGTCAGCTGTTTCATTCTGCTTCCTCCCATCTTCTGTTTTATAAAAATCATATATCCTTCAAGGCGTGTAAACTCACCTCATCCACAGCCAGATTCCTGCCGCGCAGGAAATAATGTTGAGAAGAAGCGAGACTCCTGCCGCCTTAGCGGGCTTCCATTCCAGAAATCGTGTTAAAACCGCGGCTTCCACGCCGATTACAATCAGCTCCAGAAAAAAAATCCCCAGAATATATCCTGTCCATCCAAGCAGCCACGACAGAAAATACAGCGCGGCATTCATCAGCGGATTGGTCAGCAGATTACACAAAAATACTCCGTACACCGTTCTTTTGTTCCGAAACAGCGCGGCAGACAGCGCGCATTCAATCAGCAGCGTGCAAAGAAGCGGCAAAAAAATGATGTCCCACATAGAAGCATCCCCCTTTCTCTGTCAGATCATACCGGCCCTTCTTCCCGGCGCCGCAAGCAGCAGGCAGACCGCGGAAACCGCAGCGGCAGCAGGCAGAATCCATGTACGTCCGGCAGCAGTGAATCCAAATGCCTTCGGCAGATACCCGAGCCACAGTCCAAGCGTGGTCAGCCCGAAGGCAAATCCCGGCCGCCCCGGCAGCTTCTCATAGATGGTTCCTGCCGTTACAGCCATCGTCATATTAAAAAGTATCAGCCCGAGCCCGCAAAGAACCGTCGATTCTCCCCCGAGGCACAGAAGCGGAATACACAGAAGAAGCGTAACAACACCTGTAAGCCGCGCCCCGAAGCGATCCGCGGCGATTCCTCCGGACGCCTTGCCGAGAAACGCGCAGACGGAAGACAGGAAGAACCATCCTCCCTCAGACGGCCACGGAACCGAAATCAGATAGCCTGCGAACGAGCGGATGATTACGGAAATCAGGCACAGATAGATGACCGCCTCCGGCGCCTTCAGCAGAGCCGCGCCTCCTTTCTCCCGTTCCAAAGATGGCAGCTCCTCTTCTTCTTCCTCCTCCCCGCAGCAGGCCAGAATCCACAGGCCGCAGACCAGTACCGTCAGAATCACCGGCCAGACAGAGATCCGCCCGAGTCCCGCCCGGATTCCGAGACTTACTCCCAGCGCGCCGAACGCAACAAAGATTCCGGGCCTTGCGAACCTGCCGGACGAATACCGAAGGGAATCTGTTCCGCCTCCCACATGGAACAGCGCATTCCCGGCCGCGCATACCGCGACCGCGGCAGACGGCTGCCCATGCAGCAAAAGCCCCGCGATGACCAGCGCGCAGCCAATCAGCGCCGGCACCATGGAAGGCCGCCTGTCAAAGCACCTTCCGAAGATCACCTGGAACGGAAACGCGATGGTATTATACATAAGGAACCCGGATGCGAGCTGCGCCCCTGACGCCGCAGGCGAAAAATAACCGAATAAAATCACATAGCACGAAAAATCAATGATCAAATGCCCCGCGCTGTACACGGCCAGACGAATCTTCTGCGCTTTCTTCAACATGTATCCCCCGCAATCTTTCTGTACACCATAAATCTTTGCAGCATCCTGCCGGCTGTCATATTCCCTTAAGCCGCAGGTTTATCGTTTCTATCATCAGCATATCACATTTTAAATAAAATATCATCCTTTTTTGCTTAAGATTTCTTGTTGTAATCTGTGAGTATATCTGTTATAGTAAAACAGGATTAAGAAATGGAGGATTAGAATGAGAAGAAGATTGTTAACATTATTTATGGCAACCGCCCTGTGTGTATCGGCAATGACCGGATGCGGCAGTGATCAGACAGAGAATGTTACAACAGAATCCGAAGCTTCGTCAGACCAGGAAGCCGTGGAATCGACATCCGAGTTTTCCGAAACCACAGTGTCATCCGAGACTTCCGTATCCTCTGAATCTGCGGAACCGTCTGATGAAGACGAGAATCCGGAGGATGCCTCCGGCACGATTGACGGCACCTCCTATTCGAATGAATACTACAATTTCCGCATCACGGTTCCTGACGGCTGGGCCATTCTGAATCACGAAGATACGCTTAATATCATGTATCAGTCTATGGCCACTATTTATGAAGATGCGCAGGAACTGCAGGAACAGCTTGAGGCCGCCGGCACGGACTATCTCTTTTACGCTTACTCCGAGACTCCGGATTCTCTCGGCAATATGGCGAATGCCATTGCTCAGAGCCTTCCGGTCTCACAGATGGGAACGCTTACTCTGGAGGAGATGGTTGACGCGACTTTAGCCTCCACGGAAGCGCAGTACGCCGAGCTTGGAGGAAGCACCGAGATTACAGATGCCACCGTAAGAGACGTGAACGGCCATGAGCTTGTCTGCGCGGACAGCGTAACCGTCATTACCGTCACGAACGAAGACGGCTCACAGAGCGAGCTTACAATCAGTCAGAAGTATGCCGCCTTCACAACCGATACACATATCGTTATGATGGTTGTATCCTATTATACCGATGCGGAAGCGCAGGGCGCGCAGGATACGATCGACAGCATTGAATTTCTAAATTAACGAATCCGTAAAAAGAAAGAGATTATGCAATTTAATCTCTTTCTTTTTGTTTTGTATTATGCTAAACTAATGTTTGGTATTCCCACATAATATGATACAACAGAATAAACGGAGGAATTGTATGAACCAAAGAAGATTGCGTTTCTGTTCCATTTTGCTAAGTCTTCTGCTTGTCTGCTCCATGGCTTTTACAGCCTGCTCGGACACGCCCCCTTCCCTGCCCGATCAGATGATGCAGGCAGGCTTCGGCCTTCCGGAAGAAGCTTCCGGTATGAAGGATGAAGCATCAGATGCGGATGAATCCGGTATGGAGGTTCATTTCATTGATGTTGGCCAGGCTGACTGTATTCTGATCAAAACAGACGGACACGCCATGCTGGTCGATGCCGGAAACAACGCAGACGCGGATCGGATCATTGACTATCAGGACAGTCAGGACGTTGAAACGCTCGATTACGTGATAGGAACACATCCTCACGAGGATCACATCGGCAGTCTGGATTCGGTCATTGACACCTTTGAAATCGGAGAGGTGATCCTTCCCGAAAAGATCCATACCTCCGCCGTCTTTGAGGATGTCCTGGATTCCATTGAAGCCAAAGGACTTTCGATTACTCCCGCGGTTCCTGGCGATGCCTATCAGCTCGGCGGCGCATCCTTCGTCCTCTTCGCGCCGAACGCGGATTATGGCGATAACCTGAACAACTGGTCCGTCGGCCTCCGGCTGACCTATGGTGCAACGAATTTTGTCATGGCCGGAGATGCGGAGAGTACCGCGGAACAAGACATTCTGAACGCGGGCTATGAGCTGTCGGCAGACGTGTTCAAAGCGTCCCACCACGGAAGCGAGACCTCGAATACCCGGGAATTCCTCGAGGCCATCGGCCCTTCGGCAGCCGTCATATCCTGCGGCGCGGATAATTCCTACGGCCATCCGGACGCTTCCGTACTTACCCTGTTTGAAGAGCTGGGAGTCGATGTGTACAGAACCGACGAACAGGGAACTATAGTTGCGGTCAGCGACGGAAGCAGCATTACCTTCTCTGCCACGCCGAATGTTTCCGGAACCTCGGATACGGATCCGATGGACGACATTCTTGTCCACATCACGAACACCGGAACCAGATATCACGCGGCCGGATGCAGCTCTCTGAATGAGAGCGATATCGAAGTCACGCTGGAAGAAGCAAAGGCTCTCGGCCTGACCCCCTGCGGCCGCTGTAATCCGCCCGAATAATTTCTTGTCCGGAAAGGAGACGCTTATGCGCTTAACTGTTGACAGACTGGAGAACGATATGGTTTTCTGCGAGACACCGGAGCAAAAGATCCTTGCGCTTCCTGTCAGTCAATTCGAGTTTGCGGTAAAGGACGGCGATATTGTGGACTACGACGGAACCCGCGCCGTATTGCTAAAGGACTTAACCCGCGCCAGAAAGGAAGAGATGCAGAGCCGGTTCGCGTCGCTTCTTAAGAAAAAGCCGTCCTGTGAGGAACACACCTGACTTTGAAACAAACAGCCTAAGGGGAGACTGTCCGAAAACTAGGATGGCAAAGGATATTCTGCTTATCACCTTCACCTCGAAGGACTTCCGCTTCACCCGAAAAGATAGGATTCGCCGTCAGCGAAGCAAAAACGGGAGGCAAAGAACCGATGCGTCTGCATCATAAGCTCTCTGCCTCCCGTTCTTTTATGATATCCGATACGGCGCTCCCGCCTCAAGGCGTACCATAAGGCTCTTTCCCCCCTGGATTCTCACCCTGACCTCCTTCGCTTCACGCGCTGTCAGAACCGCGGTGATTCCCGAACAATCCCAGTCAATATCCACCTTGATTCTTCCCCTCGCAAGCAGGCCCTTCACGCTTCCGCTCTTCCACCCGGAAGGAATGGCCGGAAGGATTACAATCTCTCCCGCATGGCTTTGAAGAAGCATCTCCGCAACCCCTGCCGTATATCCGTAGTTGCCGTCAATCTGGAACGGCGGATGCGCGCACATCAGGTTGGGATAGAGGCCTCCCGAGGTATACCGGATCGGCTTCATGGGATCAATCAGATGAAAGAGACCGTCCATAATCCTCTTCGCGTGTTCCCCGTCCTCCATCCGGGCCCACATCAGAAGCTTCCACGCAAAGCTCCAGCCGGTTCCCATGTCCCCGCGGATCAGAAGACTCTTCCTGACCGCTTCCTTTAACTCCGGCGTATCCCTGGTAATTGTCCGTCCCGGATGAAAGCCGTACAGATGGGACAGATGCCTGTGCGTTACCTCCGTCTCCTCGAACTCCTCGTTCCACTCCATCAGACGCCCCTTAGAGTCAATCCTCGGCTGTACCAGCTTCGGCAGAACCTCCCGGACTCTTGCCATCAGCTCATCCTCCACTCCCAGCTTCTCTGACGCTTCCAGATAATCCAGGAACAGATTCCGGCCTATGGCCAGAGCATTCTCCGTATACAGGGCAACCGATACGTCCTTTCCGTTCCAGCAAAAGCAGTTCTCCGGCGAAGTGGCAGGCACATACGCATATCCGTCCGGCGTCCCTGTCAGAATCTCTGTCATGAACCGGACATTTTCCTGAAGAATCGGATAGATCTCCTCCTTCAGCAGCTTCCCGTCTTCGGTAAACAGATAAATCTCGAACAGGTTCCTGCACATCCAGGCCGCTCCGAACGGCCAGAAGTTCCACATCGCCTTCCCGTATACCGGACTTGTCTTTCTCCACAGATCCACATTGTGGAACGAACACGCCCCGTCCGCCCCGAAATATTCCCTCGCCGTTCTCCGGGCATCATCAAGCATCTCCCGGTTCATCCGAAGCAGCGGTTCGGCCAGCTCGTTCAAATCGCAGGGACCGGCAGGCCAGTAATTCATCTCGGTATTGATATTGACCGTATAATCCGACGACCACGCAGGCTTCTTATCCTCATTCCAGATTCCCTGAAGATTCGCGGGCTGGCTGCCCGGCCTCGATGCGCTAATCAGAAGATACCGTCCGAAATCAAACAGCAGCTGATACAATCCCGGATCGTCCCGATCCGTTTCAAAGCGTAAGAGACGTTCCTTCAGATCCATATCCTCCCTGCCCGTATCCGGAAGCGTCAGGGAAACTCTGTCATACCAGGAGCGGTACTCCTTTACATGCTCCTCATACAGTCTCTCATAGCCTTTCTCCGCCGCAGCCATATCCTCCATGAGGGCCTGCGCCGGATCCGCGCCTTCCGTCACCGGATCCCTGTCATATCCGGAAAAGGAGCTCCGGATTCCGACATACAGCGTCAGCTCGCTCATCCCGCCGCACCGGATCCCGTCCCGTGTAAGCTCCGTCTCCCCCTCCTGCAGCTCCATGCGGCACCAGCACTGATATTCCATTCCCGGCTCTCCGTAATCAACGGTCTGCTCACCCGTTACATACATATTCCGATAGCTTCTTCCGGGACAGCGCCCGAACGCCTTCCAGATCCCGTTCTCCAGACGATGCTCTCCGGTGAAAAACCCTTTCTTAGCGGATATCGTGACGGAAAAAGCCTGATTGGAACGGATCCGGTATACGAAAAGATTCGCCGGCGCGCTCACAAACGCGCTGACCGCATAGGTTCTTCCTGACTTCTCCCAAGAGGCTTCCGCCGCCGCCCGGGACAGATCCAGCTCCCTTATGTACTTCGTACACTCTCCGTCCCCGTCCTCCATCCGAATCACCAGATTCCCGGCCGGCAGATACATCTGACAGTTCCTGCTGTCCGCATACTGCTTCTCCAGATACTCCGTCGCTTCGTCATATCTGCGCTCCCGCGCCAGCTCTGCTGCCTTCTTAAGGTACCCTTCCCCGGGACGAACCCCTTCCTCCTCCGGTCCGCCCGACCACAGAGTATCTTCGTTCAGTCCGAGAATCATCGTA
>DVNP01000290.1 GCA_018714285.1 Candidatus Caccomorpha excrementavium
TACCGGCAGCTGACAAAGCTGAAATCTACCTACGCGGATGGTCTGGCAGCCTATATCTGCGCGGATGGAAGGATTCACGGCAAGCTGAATCAGACCGTGACCGCGACCGGACGGATCAGCAGTACGGAGCCGAATCTTCAGAATATTCCGATCCGGATGGAATTGGGGCGTCAGATTCGCAGAGTCTTCACGCCGGCGGACGGCTGCGTCTTCCTGGATGCCGATTATTCTCAGATTGAGCTGAGAGTGCTGGCGCATATGTCGGGAGACGAGAGACTGATTGAAGCGTACCGGCAGGCGGAGGATATACACAGGATCACGGCTTCGCAGGTGTTTCATACGCCGTTAAATGAGGTGACGCCGGCGCAGAGAAGCAGCGCCAAGGCGGTTAATTTCGGTATTATCTACGGGATCAGTTCGTTCGGACTCGGCCAGAATCTGAATATTACAAGGAAAGAAGCGGAAGGGTATATCACAAAGTATCTGGATACGTATCCGCAGGTCAAGGAATTCTTAAACCGGCTGGTTGAGCACGGGAAGAAGGAAGGATACGCAGTAACGATGTTTGGAAGAAGAAGGCCGATTCCTGAATTATCCTCGAGTAATTTCATGCAGCGATCCTTTGGAGAGAGAGTGGCAATGAATTCTCCGATTCAGGGCAGCGCGGCGGATATTATTAAGATTGCCATGATTCGGGTAAATGAGAGGCTGAAGGCCTAAGGCCTGAAGTCCCGTCTGATTCTGCAGATCCACGACGAGCTTCTGGTAGAAGCGCCGGTTCATGAGAAGGAGAGGGCGGCAGAGATTCTTGAGGAGGAGATGAGGAATGCCGCGGATCTGAAGATTTCATTAGAGGTTGAGGTTGGCGAGGGTACCAACTGGTATAACGCACATTAGAAGGGGGGATGGCTATGCTGGTCATCGGATTAACGGGCGGAATCGGAAGCGGTAAGTCCTTTGTTGCGGACATTATAAAAAGGCATTATCCGGTTGCAGTTATTGATACCGATTCCCTGGCGAGGGATTTGATGAAAAAGGGAGGAAGCGCTTACAATCGCGTGAAGGAGTATTTCGGATCTGGGATACTGGCTGAGGATGGCGAGATTGACAGAGAAAGACTGTCCGGGATCGTATTTTCCGATCCAGACAGTCTTTCAAAGCTGAATTCACTTACGCATCCTGCCGTACAGGAGAAGGTGCTGGCCCTGATACGCGGATACCGGGAGTCGGGGAATTACCTGGCCGTGCTGGTAGAGACGGCGCTGTTGATTGAGGCAGGCTATCAGAGCTTCTGTGATGAGGTCTTTTATGTCCATGCGGATGAGAAGATCCGGCGTATGCGTCTGAAGGAGAGCAGGGGATATACAGACAAAAAGATCTACCGGATTCTTGCGAATCAGAAGCCGGAGGAGGAATTCATCCGGCATGCAACCTGGCTGATTGAGAATAATTCAGGGGAAGAAGAGGTGCTGCGTCAGCTTGAGGTTATTATGAGCGCGAAGGGAATTGGCTGAAGTTATATAAAAATACAGAAGATTTTCTTAAAAATCGCTTAGAACTGATTTTTGAAATTGTCAAACTATTCAATATGAGTTATAATGAATTTGGCTGCCGAAAGCAGCAGGTCTGGAGGATTGATCATACATGGAGAATAAGGATTTTGGAAATCAGATTCAGGATATTGTTCAGAATTCCCTGAACAGTATGGACTTTAAAGATTTAAACAAAAAGATTGAGAACACCGTGAATACGACCATTGCTGAAGTCAGAAAGAGTTTGAAGCTGGAGAACGGCGCGGCGTCGGAGAAAAAACCTGATCGTGGGACTGTTGCGGATGCGGACGGGACCACGTATGAATCATACAGAGAGTTTAACGAGCGGGAAAAAGCGATGAGGAGGGAGGGGATGTCAGGAAACTCCCGGTCCGGGTATTACGGCGCCGGGAATGCCCGATCCCGATACGGCCAGGCAGACAGACGGTGGCAGGCAGGCGGGTCAGACCAGGTAAACAGGTCAGACCAGGTAAACAGGTCAGACCAGGTAAACAGGCCGGGCCAGTCCAACCCGCAAGGTTCGGCCGGTCAGAGCAGAGCTTATCAGCCGCAGGACAGAAAACCCTATAAGGAGGCGGACAGACAGATTCCTCCTTCCTTTTCTAATGTTTACAGAACGAAGGAAGAGCTTCGGACAACTTCGAATCCCCGCAGAAGTACAGACAGCAGGAGACGGGACACGGCGGGGATTCCGGTCAGCAGGAATCCGTACGGCCGGATATCCAGCGTAATGTACATTGTATTTGGGTTCATGATATTGGGGCCGCTGGCGCTGGCAGCAATGATATGGGCAATGGTTGTGTTCGTGGGCGGTTCGTCATATGAGCTGATGACCTTTCTGAGAGTGTTTCTGGCTGTGTTTTTGCCGCTGATTGTAATCAGCGGAGGAATGACCCTGAGAGGGATTTCGCAGCGCAGGAGGCTGAACCGCTTTCGGATGTATGTCAGAGAGCTGAACGGACGGAGTTATATCTCCGTGAAGGAGCTGGCTTACCGCACGAATCAGTCCGAGAAGTTCCTGACAAAGGATCTTCAGAAGATGATTAAGCACAGAATGTTTACGGAAGGGCATTTGGACAGGCAGAATACCTGCCTGATGGTGACGCATGAGGCCTATGAACAATATCTGGGGGCACAGAATTCTCTTGAGGAACGCCAGAAACAGGCAAGGCTGAAGGCGCAGGAGGAGAGACAGGAGAAGCTTAAGCAGGAAAAGGCTGCGGAAGAAAAGACGAAGGAGGCGGCTGCCGCTTCCGATCTTCCCGAGGAGTTGCGCGCAGTTATTGCAGAGGGCAGAGAGTATATCCGCCAGATGAGGGAGGCGAATGATGCGATTCCCGGTGAGGACATATCGAAGAAGTTAACCAGGCTTGAGCTTATCATAGATAAGATATTTACGCATGTAGAGAAGCATCCGGAACAGACAGATGAGCTTCATAAGTTTATGAACTATTATCTGCCTACGACATTAAAGCTGGTTAATGCATATCGCGAGTTCGACGAGCAGCCAGTCCAGGGCGAGAATATACGCAAGGCCAAGCAGGAGATTGAGGATACGCTCGATACGATTATCAGCGCATTTGAAAAGCTCTTTGACAGTATGTTTGAGGACGCGGCCATGGATATTTCGACCGATATCTCAGTGCTTGAGACCATGCTGGCACAGGAGGGACTGACGGAACGGGATTTTGCAGATCAATAACGGCTGTTTTAAAAACATTAAGAACGAGCGAATCAAATAGAAGGAGGATATCAACGTGAACGAAGAAGAAAAGAAAATAACTTTAGACGAGCCGATACCGGCCCCTACGCTTGTGTTTGATGGACTGGGGGAAGAGCCCGCAGCGCCTGTGGTACAGAAGCAGGAGGAGAAGCCCGCGGCTCCCGTATTTGACGAAAGCACTCTGACCGAGGCAGAGCGCAAAATGGTTGATGATTTCGCGTCCAAGATTGAGCTGTCTAATTCGAATATGATTCTGCAGTACGGAGTCGGAGCGCAGAAAAAGGTTGCGGATTTCTCGGAGACGGCATTGAGTAATGTCAGGACAAAGGATCTGGGCGAGATTGGCGATATGCTGTCCGGAGTTGTAACAGAGCTTAAAAATTTTGAGATTGAAGAGGATGAGAAGGGACTCTTTGGATTCTTTAAGAAGAGCAGCAATAAAATGACGGCGATGAAGGCCAAGTATGATAAGGCGGAATCGAATGTCAACAAGATTGTCCGCGTGCTGGAGAATCATCAGGTACAGCTGTTAAAGGATGTCGCGATGCTGGATAAGCTGTATGAGCTGAACAAGGTGTATTTCAAGGAATTGTCAATGTATGTGCTCGCCGGAAAGAAGAAGCTTGCGAAGGTAGAACAGGAGGAGCTTCCGACCCTGCAGGAGAAGGCGCAGAAGAGCGGACTTCCCGAAGATGCACAGGCAGTCAATGATCTGGCGGCGCAGTGCAACCGGTTTGAGAAGAAGATTCATGATCTGGAATTAACCCGGATGATTTCGATTCAGATGGCTCCTCAGATCCGTCTGGTTCAGAGTAATGATACCATGATGTCGGAGAAGATTCAGTCTACGTTAGTTAACACAATTCCGCTTTGGAAGAGCCAGATGGTTCTTGCGCTCGGAGTTGCCCATTCCACTGAGGCGGCCAAAGCTCAGAGAGAGGTTACTGACATGACTAACGAGCTGCTTCGGAAGAACGCGGCTACGCTTAAGATGGCTACGATTGAGACGGCGAAGGAATCAGAGAGAGGTATTGTGGATATTGAGACCTTAAAGACTACGAATGAGTCTTTGATTTCTACCCTGGACGAGGTAATGCGGATTCAGACCGAAGGACGCCAGAAGAGAAAAGAGGCTGAGGTTGAGCTGAACCGAATTGAAAATGAGCTGAAGACAAAGCTGTTAAGTATGAGAGCGTAAGTCCTGATTATGAGGCAGGAGCTGTTAGAGGAGCTAAGGCAGATTACGGAGGAGGAGAGAGAGATTCTCTCAGGGGAAGCGAAGGTGGACAGGGAGCGGTATACGCAGGCAGAGGAGTTCGTCATTGACAGCAGGAAGATGCTTGAGAAGGGAAGGCTGATTGATGTGCGGACTCACACCCGGTTTGTCCGCTTCCCCAGGCACCGCCATAATTACATCGAGATTATCTATATGTGCAGCGGCAGTACGGCACATACGGTGAATGATGTCAATCATGTGGTTCTGAAGGAGGGAGAGCTTCTGTTCCTGAATCAGAACGCCACGCATGAGATCGCGCCTGCCGGAATGGACGATATTGCCGTGAATTTTATTGTGCTGCCGGAGTTCTTTGACGTCGCGTTCCATATGATAGGAGCGGATAATATCCTGAGGGACTTTCTGGTTGAAAGCTTACGGAAGGATACCGGCCGCGCGGATTATATCCACTTTCGAGTAGCGGATGCGCTTCCGGTACAGAATCTGGTCGAAAATATGGTCTGGTCGATCAAGCATAAGCAGGCTAATCACAGAAGAATCAACCAGACGACAATGGGGCTTTTGTTCCTTCAGCTTCTGAATTATACGGAGCAGATTGAACAAAGCAGGGAGCAGTATGAGAGCCGGCTGGTATTTGCGGTGCTGAAGGATATTGAGGAGAATTACAGGAATGCCAGCCTTACCGATACCGCAAAGCGGCTGAATCAGTCGGTCTGCGGCTTAAGCCGGCTGATCAGACGGGCGACCGGTTCCACCTATAAGGATCTGCTGCAGCAGAAGCGCTTCCGCAAGGCGGCGGAGCTTCTGAAGGATACGGCCCTTCCGGTGTCGGATATCATCTACTCCGTGGGGTATGATAATACCAGCTATTTTCACAGAGAATTCAAAGAAAGATTTCATACGACGCCGAAAGAATACAGAAGAAGCAGACAGGGACAGTGAATTGTCTTTGTCTGCTTCTTTTTCATGGTGTTATGCTTCTTTCCGCTCCTGCTTCTGAATGTTCTTAACGGCAGTGGCGAGCATGAGCTTAATCCGGTTGAGCTGATTCACCTCACTTGCGCCCGGGTCATAATCGACCGCGACAATATTCGCTTCCGGGCAGCGGCGGCGCAGCTCCTTGATTACGCCCTTGCCGACAACATGGTTCGGGAGGCAGCCGAACGGCTGCGTACATACAATATTTCTGACGCCGGAATGGATCAGCTCCATCATCTCGCCGGTCAGGAACCATCCTTCCCCGGTCTGATTGCCGGTGGATACAATGGGCTCGGCATAGCTTGCGAGCGTGGAAATCTCCTGCGGAGGCGAGAAGCGTTTGCTTTCAGAAAGGGTCTTTTTCGATTCCTTCCTGCAGAATTCCAGCGCCTTAATGGAGAGATTGCCGAGAAAAGCCGACTTCTTGCTCTTGCCTAAGTATTCTGCCTTGAAATTACTGTTATACGCACAGTAGAGAAGGAAGTCTAGCAAATCCGGCATGACGGCCTCCGCTCCTTC
>DVNP01000034.1 GCA_018714285.1 Candidatus Caccomorpha excrementavium
GAACCGGGTTATATTCAATCCGCTCGCGGATTCCGGCCATAATTACAATGGCAATGAGGAAGCCTGCCGCCGTTCCGAACCCGTTCACGACACTGGTGATAAAATTATATTCCTTCGTGATATTGTTAATCGCGACGCCGAGCACCGCGCAGTTCGTCGTAATCAGCGGCAGGTAAACGCCGAGCGCCTGATACAGGGACGGCATCTTCTTCTTCAGAAGCATTTCCACAAGCTGAACCAGGGCTGCGATTACCATGATAAATACAATCGTCTGCATATATTCCAGACCCGCCGGCACCAGAATCAGCTGATAGATCCCGTAAGTACACGCAGATGATATCGTAATAACGAAAATAACCGCCGCGCCCATTCCGGCCGCCGTCTGCGTCCTCTTCGATACGCCGAGGAACGGACAGATCCCGAGGAACTGGCTTAACACAACATTATTCACCAGAGCCGCCCCTACCAGCACAAGCAGTAACTCCTTCATCTCTTATTCCTCCTTCCTGCCGTCCGCGTCCCTCCGGCTCCGGCCGGAAGCTGCCGTACCCGTCCGGGAAATAGTCTGGCCCGTTCCCTCCCGGGCAGCGTCCGCGGCGGCTTTCAGCCTGTCATGATTCGTTTCACAGATCATACCGCTGCACTGCGCGCAGTTGCCGCCGCAGGCCAGCCGTTCTTCCCCTTCTCCCGGGCCTTCTTTATTCGTCGCCGACTTCAGCTTCAGCTTGTTCTGAATGGCTGTCAGCATAGCCAGTACAAAGAATGCTCCCGGCGCGAGGATGAAAATGGTTAACGGCTCATAGGAATCCGGCATCACCTGCAGTCCGAACACACTTCCGCTGCCGAGCAGCTCCCGGAATGCGTCGATCAGCGTAAGCCCTGCCGTGAATCCAAGCCCCATTCCAAGTCCGTCCAGAATCGATAAGACAACCGGATTCTTCGAGGCATATGCTTCCGCCCTTCCAAGGATAATACAATTCACTACGATTAACGGAATATAGATACCAAGCGACTCATTTAAGCTTGGAATATACGCCTGAAGAAGGAACTGAACAATGGTAACGAAGGAAGCTACCACTACAATAAAGGCAGGCATTCTTACCTTGTCCGGTATCACCTTCCGAAGCATGGATATGAGCATGTTCGACATCACAAGAACCGCAGCCGTCGTCAGGCCCATTCCGATTCCGTTCATCGCCGAGGTCGTAACCGCCAGAGTAGGACACATGCCAAGCATCAGCACGAACGTCGGATTCTCCTTAATAATGCCGTTATAGACACGTTCCACATATTTATTCATTGCCCGATTCCTCCTGTGTTGTTCTCAAGCATCTGCTTCGCAAAATAGATCCCTGCGTTGACCGCTTCCACAACCGCCTCCGAGGTGACGGTCGCGCCGCTGATTGCGCTGATTTCATCGCCGGCAGATGTCCCTCCCTTCACCACGGTAAAGCTGTCAGCCTGCTTATTTGCAAACTGCTCCTTGAAGGATCCTTCTCCTTCCTCCGCAGCCCTTGCTCCGAGTCCGACCGTCTCATTCAGGGTTGTGAACTGGATTCCAAGCAGCGTGCCGTCCGCCGTATATCCCATAGACAGCGCAATCTCGCCGCCATAGCCGTTCATCGAGCTGACGTTAATTGCATAGCCGTCCGCCTCGCCCGATGCATTGTATACCAGCATTGCTTCATTAATCACTGCGCCCGTAAAGCCTCCCTCTGTCAGGATCTCCTCTGCGCGCTCTACCATGGCATTCACCCCGGCATCCTCTTCAATCCGCGCGGCTTCCGGATACACGGCCAGATAAGCGGCCTCCTTCTCCTGCCTCTCCCGCTCCGCGATGACATCCTTCGTCAGCTCATACACGAATCCCAGAGCAGCCGCCGCAACAAGTGTAATGATAAACAGGGCAAAGGCATCCTTAAACAAAGAGGATTCCTTCCTGCCTGCTGCCACATTCTCAGCCATTATCCCTTCCTCCTTCTTCTCACGCCGAACGCAGCCGGCATCGTTGCTTTCTCAATCAGCGGCACCAGCAGATTACAGAATATAATCGCGTAGGATACCCCCTCCGCGCTTCCTCCGAAGATTCGGAAGATCCCGGTGAATATGCCGAGCAGCGCGCCGAATACAATCTGTCCCGCAGGCGTAATCGGGCTTGTTACATAATCCGTCGCCATGAAGAACGCGCCAAGCAGCAGACCGCCGCCAAGCACCTGGCCGAGCAGATACGCTCCGTCGAAGCCGCGTCCGCCGAAGCAAAGGGCGAAAATCACAACGGTCAGAATATACGTAAGCGGTATCCGGATTGAGATCACCCTGCGAATCAGCAGGTAAGCCGCTCCAATCAGAAGCATAAGCGCGCTGGTCTCTCCGATCGTTCCGCCGGTATATCCGAAGAACATATCGAACAGCTCCGGACTCCCGCCCGCCTTCAATACCGCAAGCGGAGTCGCTCCCGATATTCCGTCGATTCCCGCCGCGCCGTTTAAGATCAGGTTCGCGGTATCCGAGGAAGCCCCGGAAGCCGCAAGGCCTGTTACTTCAAAGTCCGTCATACGCCCCGCGAAGCAGATCAGCAGAAAGCATCTGGCCGCAAGAGCCGGATTCATAAAATTATGACCAAGACCGCCATACAGCTGCTTGACCACAAGAATGGCAAAGACACCGCCTATCACGGGAATCCAGAGCGGCACTCCCGCGGGCAGATTCATACCAAGCAGCAGTCCCGTTACAAGAGCGCTGCATTCATAAGGGGTATGCGCCTTTTTCATCAGCCGTTCATAAAGATACTCCGTCAGCACACAGGTGAGCATGGAAACGCATAATACCACGAGCGCATTCAGCCCGAAATAATACACTCCGAACGCGCTTGCCGGAATCAGGGCAATTGCGACATCGGCCATAATACGGCCTGTTGTAACGGTATCCCTGGTATGCGGCGAAGCGGATACATGAAATAAGTCCATAAGCTTATAACCTCTCTTGTTATTTTTTCTTCCTTGAGTCTAAAATGCTTCTTCTCATCTGTCTGAATGCCTGTGTCAGCCTCCTTTTAGCAGGACAGACATAGGTGCAGCAGCCGCATTCACAGCATTCCATGCCGTTCAGCCGCACGAACTGCTCATAGTCCGACCGCTCCGCCGCTTCCATCATCTTCTGCGGAACAATCCGTCCGGGACAGACTGACACACACCGGCCGCACCGGATACAGGGCCCCTCCTCGTACCGGGACACCTCATCCTTCGTAAATGCCAGAAGAGCCGAGCTCGTCTTTGTAACCGGAATATCCAGCGTAAACAGGGCCTGTCCCATCATGGGGCCGCCTGATATCAGCTTCTCGGGCTTCGACCGGAAGCCTCCTGCCGCTTCGGCCAGACAGGTATAGCTGGTCCCCGTCCTGACCCAGAAGTTCTGCGGATTCACAACGGCATCTCCGGTTACGGTAATAATCCGGCGAAACAACGGGGTGCTCTCCGCTACCGCATAGTAAATCGCCACAACAGAATCCACATTATTCACGATACATCCCGCGTCCGCCGGGAGCATGGCGGAATGAATCTTCCGTCCCGTGGCGGCATAGATCAGCTGACGCTCCGCCCCCTGCGGATACTTCGTCTTCAGCAGCTTCACTTCAATATCCGGATCCTGCCTAGTCAGCGCAATTAACGCTTCGGCCGCATCCTTTTTATTATCCTCAATCGCGATAATTCCTTTCGCGTTCGGAAACAGGCTCATCTCAATCCGCAGTCCTTCCACCAGCAGCTTTGGATACTCTATCATAATCCGGTAATCCGATGTCAGGTACGGCTCACATTCCGAAGCGTTCACAATCACATAATCAATCGCCCCGTCATCCTTCGGCGTCAGCTTCACATGAGTCGGAAATCCGGCTCCGCCCATGCCGACAATCCCGGCCTCTTTTATAACCGAACGAATCTGATCCGCAGAAAGACTCCTGTAATCCCGCTTCTCGCCCAGCCCCTCTATCGTTCTATATTCATTATCATTTTCTACAACAATCGACAGGGACTCCGTTCCGGACGCTGTCATTCTCGGCTCTATTGCCCTGACCTCGCCGGATACGGAGCTAATGACGCAGGCTGAAACCGCTCCGTTCGCCTCCGCTATTTTCTGTCCGGCCAGTACCTTGTCTCCTCTGGCGACAACCGGAACGGCCGGCGCTCCGATATGCTGGGACATCGGATATACCATGTCTCCTTTCGGAGCCAAAACAGTAATCGGCTTGTCCTTCGACAGCTCTTTGCCGTCATACGTATGAAGACCGCCATGAAATGTAAATGCCATGATTCTCCTCATTTCTGCGCTGCTTTTTTCGCATGTCAGGTCTGTGGGGCAGCGCATTCACAAACCTGCAGGGGTAATCGCCTTGAGCCGGCTCCCCGCTTTCCTTAATTAATAGCAGCCGGCAGGCAATACCATCGCTATCTATATTAACACAGTCCACATGCTTTTTAAACCCGTCAATTTATGTTATTAAATTATCAAATCCGGCAGGAACCGCCGTCGGTTTACAGCCGTCTCGCCGCGTCATTGACAAACTCTCCCATTTCTGTTACACTTACTCCAATTTGAATACAGAAGGTGATGTTATGACAGAGCGTATCTGCTTTCTCGGCAAGGGCGGAGCGGGCCGTTCCATCGTTGCCTGCCATACCGCTCAGGCGCTCGCCCGGAACGGACGCCGCGTGCTTCTGATCGGCAATGATATCAGCTTAAGCACCACGCTGCTGCTGCGCGGCGACAGGGAACCGGTTCCGGCTATGGAAGCCTTTCGCGAACACGGCGCAATCCTTGCGGAGGATTATATTATGCAGGGAGAGGACGGCGTGCTTCTGCTGGAGCTGGGCGGACTCCGCCCGGGCGCCGGCTGTCTCGCAAGGGATATCGAGCTGATGGATGAACTGCTGGAGGATCAGAATTACCTGACGGCGCATTCCATTGATTATGTGCTCTATGATATATCCGGGGAGGTGCCCTGCACCGGATATGTGCTTCCCTTCAGAGAGCATATCGTCCGCCGCTGCATCCTTGTCAGCACTGGCGAATTCTATTCCCTTACGACAGCGAACAGCATTCTGGCGGGAATTGTCCATGCTTCCGCCGGTCATACCCCGGATATCCGTCTGTTCGTCAACTACTGCGACGTCGGAATGGCGCGGGAAAAGTTCGAAGAATACTCCTCCCTTACCCATACTCCCATCGTCTGGCAGCTGCCAAGGCTGCCTCAGCTGGAACATTGCGCGTTATCCGAACGCACGGCATTCAGCCTTCATCCGTACAGCCGCGCGGCGAAGGAGCTGACGCAGGCGGCTTGGGCAATCATTGCTCCGGCCGTATCTTCCGGTCCCTACACTCCGATGGAGCGGACCGAACTGTTTGCCTGGCAGAAGAAATGGAAGGACAGGCTTCTTACCTCCTCGGCAGGAGTTTTTTCTATGTGAGGACATTTGCCCGTGAAAGATTTCACGGGTACATTCCATACGAAGGGAGGTATCGTATCATGTATGATATCGCAATTAATTATGGAACCGTACTGGATACGGAGAACAGAACCTGCCGCCCGGGACATCTCGGCCTGACGGGCGGCAAAATTGCAGAGATCTCCGATACGCCGCTTACAGGCCGTCTTGTCATTGACGCGGACGGATTAACGGTCAGCCCCGGATTTATTGATGTACACGGACACATCGACGGGTATGAATACAGCGGCCTGTTGTCCGCGGGCCAGGGAATTACCACAACCGTAGGCGGCAACTGCGGATTGTGTCCAGAAGATTTTGCCGGATTCTTAAAGAACGCGGAGAACGGATTCCCCATTCATCAGGCCGAGCTCGCCGGCCATTCCTTTACTCTGCGCCGCGCCGTCGGCCTTAAGGATCCCTATCAGCCGGCAGACGATTCGCAGATCGCAGCGATGTGCTCGTTGGCGGAAGAGATGCTGCGGCTCGGAGCCGTCGGAATCTCTCTTGGCCTTGACTACAGCCCCGGAGCCTCGCTGAAGGAGATTCTTGCGCTCGCTAAGCTTGCCGCCCGGTACGGAGGCATTATGCCCGTACATACAAGGCTGTTCACGCAGAATGACCTGAATTCCCTCTATGAGATGCTCTATATCGGCAAAGTCTCCGGCGTCCGCCTTCTGTTCTCCCATTTCGTCTATCAGTACGGAACCGGAACCATGGACGACGCTCTTGCCATTGTGGAACACGCAAGACAAAACGGAATGGATCTGTATATCGACAGCGGAATGTATACGGACTGGTCCACCTTTCTGAATACGGCAACCTTCGATGAGCAGACAATTTATGATAATGCCATGTCCTTCCATGATATGGTCGTTGCCACCGGCGCCTTCAAGGGCAAACGGATGGATCGGGATCTGTACCGCTATATGCGGCAGAACTGCCCGAATGATTCCGTCATATTTATGGAACACTGTGACTGCGACGTCTACAAGGCGCTCTCCCGTCCCTTCGCTATGCCTTCCACGGATACCGGAACCTATAAGAAGGGCGAGGGACATCCCCAGATCGCGGGCACCTTCCCGCGCTATCTCAGAAAGATGGTCAGAGAGCGCGCCGATCTGACGCTGGAAGAGGCCGTCTATAAGGCGACTCTGCTTCCGGCCCGGGTATTCGGATTCCGTACCAAGGGCCTGATCGCGCCCGGCATGGACGCGGACATCGTCATCTTCGATCCGGATACGATTGAGGATATGGCCAGATATCCGGACAGGGGCGATCCGGACGCGCTCCCGAAGGGAATCCCTCATGTAATCGTGAACGGCAGGCCGGTTATCCGGGACGGTGTCTTCACCGGAGAGACCCCCGGAAGGATCCTGAAAAAAGAAAGGATATGAGAACAGAAATTGGACGATACAATACTCGAATTAAAACAGATTTCAAAGGGCTTCGGAAGCACCGATGTCCTTCGCGGCATTGACCTTACGGTCAGGGCGGGCGAATTCATCACACTCCTTGGCCCGTCCGGCTGCGGCAAGACTACGACGCTGCGCATTATTGCCGGACTGGAAGCCCCGGATACCGGAAGGGTCTATCTGAACGGCACAGACGTAACCGATTATGAGCCGAATCTCCGGGATGTAAATACCGTATTCCAGAGCTATGCCCTGTTCCCGCACATGGACGTGGCCGGGAATATCGGCTACGGCCTGAAGCTTAAAAAGGTTCCGAAAGCAGAGATCCGCAGGGCCGTTACAGATGCTCTGGCGCTTGTGCGTCTGCCCGGCTATGAGAAGCGCTATCCGTCCGAGCTCTCCGGCGGACAGCGCCAGCGCGTCGCGATTGCCCGCGCCATTGTGAACCGTCCCAAGGTTCTGCTTCTTGACGAACCGCTCGGCGCCCTGGATCTCCAGCTGCGCCGCCAGATGCAGATCGAACTGAAGCGCCTTCAGAAAAAGCTGGGCATCACATTCATCTATATCACGCATGATCAGGAAGAGGCCATTAATATGTCGGATCGCATTGCCGTTATGAAGGACGGCCGGTTCGAACAGATCGGAACGCCGTCCGAAGTCTATGACACCCCCAAAACCAGCTATGTCGCAAGCTTCGTAGGCTCTGCCAATGTCCTCTCCGGCACCGCCGCCGGTATGAGAGACGGCAATGTCCTGATCCGGTGCAGGGAGGGAATCATCATGGCCGACGCGAAGGGACGCAGCTTCGCTCCTCTGACACCGCTAACCTTCGCCGTCCGCAGCGAGAATATCACCCTTGCTTCCCCGGATGCAGAATTCGGGATTCCGGCCAGGATTCTGGAGAAGTCCTTCGCGGGAGGAATGCTCCGCATCTCCATGATCCCGGGTACGGCCCCTCTTGCCGCAGCAGATACGAAAGAGACTCACAGCCATGCTTCCGGCAGGGATTCGGATTCGGACCCTGCCGGTACAGACCTGGCCGCGGAAGATGTCTCCCGTCCCGTGAATGAGATTATCGCAAGCCGGCACGGGATCGACTCCGCCGCGGAGCCGGGGGAGCTTGTCATGGCATGTTTCGATCCGAGGGACGCCGTCCTTGTGGATCTTCCGGACGAGGAGGGAAGGGAAGTATGACAAAACCGTTCCATTCCCGCAGACAGCCGAGCCGTTCTATTCCTGCCCCCGGCAGGCGCAAACCGAAAAGAAGCAGGCTGTGGCTGACTGTGGCGCCGCTTTATGTGTTCACGCTCCTGTTTGTCGCCGGCCCTCTGGTCTATATGGTTATCCTAAGCTTCCTTCAGCGGGCCGAGGTCTGGGGAGTCGTGAATACCTTCACCTTTGAGAATTATCTGAAGATACTCAATCCCGTCTATGCCCAGACATTCCTGGAATCGCTCCGGCTGGCTTTTGCCACAACAGCGCTGACGCTTGCGATTGGCTATCCGTTCGGATACTTCATGGCAAAGCTGCCTGCGAAGAGAAAGAAGCTGATGATGCTGCTTGTTGTCATCCCGTTCTGGACAAGCGCCCTGATGCGTATGTACGGCTGGATCATTATCTTCCAGAGCAACGGCCTTCTCGATAAGCTTTTAATGGGACTTGGAATCACGGAGGATCCCTTACGGCTTCTGTACTCCTATCCGGCTGTTCTGACCGGAATGGTGTACTCCCTGCTGCCGTTCATGATCCTCGCCATCTATTCAAGCGTCGAGAAAATGGACTGGTCCTATATCGAGGCCGCAAGAGATCTGGGAGCAACCCGCGCCCGCGCGTTTTTGACCGTAACGCTTAAGCTGACGCTTCCCGGAATTCTCTCCGGCGTCATCCTTGTCTTCATTCCCTCCATGGGCCTTTTCTTCATTGCCGATATTCTGGGCGGAGGAAAGGTCATGCTGGTCGGCAATCTGATCCGGGATCAGCTCATGACCACAAGGGACTGGCCGTTCGCCGCCGCGCTGGCCGTGATTCTGACCATCCTGACATCGCTTCTGATCCGGCTGTACCGCGGCATTACCCATACGACACAGCTGGAGGGAATCCTGTGATGCCGGATTACGGGAAGGGAGATTGCTATGAAGAAAAGAAAATTTAAAATATCCAATATTTATCTTGCAGCGCTGCTCATTATCATGTATATTCCTATCATAGTGGTAGTGATTTATTCATTTAATGCATCCAGGCAGACCATCATCTGGGGAGGGTTCTCCACCGCATGGTACGGGGAAATGCTGAATGACCGCAGTCTGATTGAAGCGCTGAGAAACAGTCTGGTTATCGGATTGATCAGCTGCGCCGCCGCCGGAACCATCGGAACCAT
>DVNP01000291.1 GCA_018714285.1 Candidatus Caccomorpha excrementavium
CAGCTGCCCGGCAGTCTGTTTTCAGCGTTACGCAGGAGGAAGTGGAAATTCTTCAGAGAATTGTGGAGGCAGAGGCAACCGGGCAGGATGTGAAGGGAAAAATCCTGGTGGCTAATGTGGTTTTGAACCGGGTCATGAGCGACGGGTTCCCGGACACGATTAAGGAGGTTGTATTCCAGAGGACAGGAGACTGCTATCAGTTCTCTCCGATTCAGGATAAGCGTTACTGGTCGGTTGAGATAACGGAAGGAACCGTCGAAGCAGTTGAGCGGGCTCTTGCCGGTGAGGATTATTCCGAGGGAGCGCTGTTCTTCGCGGCGAGAAAGCGGGCGGATAAGGAGAATATGAGCTGGTTCGACAATAACCTGACGTATCTGTTCCAGTACGGGGGACACGAATTCTTTAAGTAAACTGCATACAGGAAGCAAAAAGTAACAGGCCTTCCATGATGAACCGAAATCATGGGGGCCTGTTTTTATGCGGTGAAATGGCCGGATTGTTTAAGCAGCATGAACCGGTAAAGCGGCCGGAACGGGAGAGGCTTAGGTATTTCGGTATTGTATCCGCGGCGCTTTCGTGCTATAATACAGCAAATTAATTTCTTTGGGAGGTTGCCATGGAGCTGTTATACAGAAGTACCAGAAGTGATCAAAGGAGAGTCAGGGCTTCGGAAGCGATTCTGAAGGGGCTGGCGGAGGACGGAGGCCTTTTCGTGCCTGAGTCCGTGCCGGTTCTTGACCGGAGTCTTCGCGAATTGTCCGGAATGAGCTATCAGGATACGGCTTACGAGGTTATGAAGCTGTTTCTGACAGATTTCACGGAGGAGGAGCTGCGGGGATGTATTGAAAGAGCATATGACAGCAAGTTTGATACCGGGGTGATTGCGCCTTTGCATTATGCGGACGGCGCGTATTTTCTGGAGCTGTATCACGGCGCTACGATTGCGTTCAAGGATATGGCGCTTTCGATTCTGCCGCATCTGATGACTACGGCGGCCAGAAAGAATCATGTGACGGATGAGATTGTAATCCTTACCGCCACCTCCGGCGATACCGGCAAGGCGGCGCTTGCGGGATTCGCCGGTGTGCCGGGAACGAAGATCATTGTGTTCTATCCGAAGGATGGCGTCAGTTCGATTCAGGAGAAGCAGATGGTCACTCAGAAGGGAGACAATGCCTGGGTAGTCGGAATCCGCGGGAACTTTGACGATGCCCAGAACGGGGTGAAGGAGATCTTCGGGGATACGTATCTTGCGGATGTCATGAGACAGGCCGGACTCCGTTTCTCCTCGGCTAATTCGATTAATATCGGGCGTCTGGTTCCTCAGATTGTCTATTATGTATACGCCTGCGCGAAGCTGCTGAAGGCGGGAAGAATCGAAGACGGACAGACGGTGAATGTCGTTGTGCCGACAGGCAACTTCGGTAATATTCTTGCTGCTTATTATGCAAAGCTTGCCGGAGCGCCGATTGGGAAGCTGATCTGCGCGTCCAATGAGAATAAGGTGCTGTATGATTTCTTCCAGACCGGGGATTACGACCGCAACCGGGAATTCATCCTTACGGCCTCCCCGTCCATGGATATTCTGATCTCGAGCAATCTGGAACGGCTGATCTACCGCATAGCGGGTAATGATCCGGTCCGGACGGCCGGTTTGATGAAGGATCTGGCCGAGAAAGGGACCTATACGATTACGCCGGAGATGAAAGAGAGGCTGGCAGACTTCGCGGGAGGGTATGCGACGCAGGAGAGGGCGGCTCTTGTTATCCGCAGGCTGTATGAACAGGACAGGTATGTCATCGATCCCCAT
Source organism: Candidatus Caccomorpha excrementavium (assembly GCA_018714285.1). GTDB lineage: Bacteria > Bacillota > Clostridia > Lachnospirales > Lachnospiraceae > Caccomorpha > Caccomorpha excrementavium. Next base: position 1,811 of record DVNP01000291.1, read on the forward strand.
ACCGCCGTAGCCGCCGCGGTGTATGAGGATTACAGGGCGGCTTCCGGCGATGACGCGGCTTGCGTGATTGCTTCCACAGCCAGTCCGTACAAGTTCCCTCGAAGCGTTATGGAGGCGATGGGCGAAGCATGCGGCGGCATGGCGGACTTTGACCTGATTGAGCGGCTCTCAGAGCTTTCCCGCACGCCGGTTCCGCGCGCCATAGAGGAGATCCGGACTGCGCCGGTTCTTCACACCAGAGTCTGCGGCAGGGACGAAATGAAGAAAGCCGTGGAGGAGATTCTGGGCCTGTCATGAACGAAAGCCGCGGCAGGGCTCCTTATGCAGGGGCAGGGGGCCGGAAGCTGGGAATAGCCGGAAAAAGATATTCCTATGCTGAGAATGGCAATTCAAAAAGGTGAAAATAATCTAAAAATGACAAAGCACTGCCATATCTTTGACACAATCAAAGTGCATTATATAAGCAAGTCAAGACCAACAGCCAAAACAAACCTGGTACCTTAAGAGCCGGGCTGCATAAGCAGTCACATCCTGTCAGTTATGCGGCGAAGTTCAAGAGGGACAGCGCAAGTTATGGTTCAGAGCCGCGAAGCGGCCGTTGGAACTGGCCCGAATATAATCATCCGTACAAGGTGAGGGCCGGGCACCCGTAAGGGAAGGGCCTGGCGGCTATTGTGAAGTGATTGTGAAAAAGTGCATTTCACGGGGAAAAAAGCTTGACCTTTGAGGTGAATGTTGTTATAATCATCTTGTTATTGGAACGATTATATTTGCATGTGATTCTTTCAGAAGAACAGGGGTGTCCCCTGACGGCCTTACCACCCGGCGGGAGATGATTTCTGGGAAACTGAAGTGGCGCTGCACGTATAATAAAAACCATATATCTTAAGGAGGAAGAAAAAAGATGAAGAATTTCTTTAAGAAGCTTTCTTTTGTGATGGCTCTTGCTTTAGTTCTTACATCTCTTGCACCGGCCGGCGCTGCGCAGGCTGCTTCTGCAATGGTGATGAATGTAAGCGAGAAGATCCTCTAC
>DVNP01000035.1 GCA_018714285.1 Candidatus Caccomorpha excrementavium
GCGTAAAGTATATTCCATCTGGTTTTGTGCTGAGCCGGCGAAGAGAAAACAGAATACCATTCAGAAGCTTTCAATCGAAGAATCTTTCTTGTATGGGAAAGGTCATACTTCCAGAAGGAATATCGATCTCCTGCAGGTGGTAATCGTGAATCTGGGAGATCGGAATGAAGCGGCAGATCATCCGATTCTTCGGCTGATGAACAGCCTGCTGTCATTAGAGACAGGGGCGAGGGAAAAAAAAGGGTGCTGCAGGAAGAATTTCACATTGCCATGACAGTGGAATTGGAAAGAGAGGTGTCGGAATTGTGTAATTTGAGTGAAGGAATCTATAATAAAGGGCTGAAGGATGGAATTGATAAGGGAATTCAGCAAGGACTGGAGCAGGGATTAGAGCAAGGATTAGAGCAGGGAATCAAAGTCACAGTTGAGATACTTCAGGAGTCAGGCTTTGAACAACAGATAATCCTTGAAAAGATTATGAAGAAGTATCATCTGACATTAGAGACAGCAAAGCAGTATGTTCCTGCATAGATGTGGAACTGCTGTGAAAAAGAAGAATCCCGCCGGACGGGAAGGTGTTGAAGCCGCTGATTCCGGCGGGATTGATTCATTCTGGCATTATTTTATATATCCTCCCTTCATCGGAGAGACAGCATGTTCGGTGAACTGTTTCAGCACGCCATGAGTGTAGCGGCATTTGGGAGGTTTCCACGCTTCTTTTCGTTGGGAGAGAATCTTTGCAATTTCGGCATCTGTTTTTCTGACACCATTGATTCCGATAATTCTTAGGATGCGCTTTGGAATATTGATTTCTATCAGATCGTTTTCTTCCACAAGCGCAATGGGACCGCCTTCCGCCGCTTCCGGAGAAATATGTCCGATAGCGGGACCTTTGGATGCGCCGGAGAAGCGGCCGTCTGTTAACAGTGCAATGCTTGCGCCAAGCGTTGTGTCAGAAGCAATTGCCTCTGTGGTATAGAACATTTCAGGCATTCCGCTTCCCTTAGGTCCTTCATAACGGATGATCACAGCATCGCCCGGTTGGATCTTATGAGTCAGGACTGCATGGATTGCATCTTCCTCACAGTCAAACGGCCTTGCCCTTAAAACGGCGCAGAACATCTCTTTCGGTACGGCGGTGTGCTTCACGACAGCGCCGTCCGGAGCGAGGTTTCCTTTTAATATTGCGATACTCCCATCGGTTCCGAAGGGTCTGTCAAACGGTCGAATCACATCCTCTTTCTTTAAGTTCCACTGTTCCAGATAGGATTGGCACCTGTCATAGAAGCCGTTTTTCTTCAGATCCTCAAGATTTTCTCCCAGAGTCTTTCCGGTGACTGTCATAACATCCAGATGAAGCATACTCCGGATCTCTTCCATTATAGCCGGGACGCCGCCGGCGTAATAGAAGAACTGAGCCGGCTGTCTCCCCGCCGGGCGGATATCCAGCAGGTAATGTGCGCCCCGGTGCAGACGGTCAAAAATATCTGCGTCCAGTTCGAATCCGAACTCCTTTGCAATGGCAGGGATATGCAGCAGGGAATTCGTGGATCCCGAGATGGCCGCATGAACCATGACGGCATTCTCAAAGGATTCCATGGTTACGATCTGATCCGGCGTCAGATTATGCTTTGCCAGCCAGACCGCCTGCCTGCCCGCTTTCCGGGCCGCTTCCCTGAGTTCTGTTCCGGCGGCGGGCATCAGGGCGCTGCCGGGCAGCATCAGTCCGAGCGCTTCGGCCATAATCTGCATGGTTGAGGCAGTTCCCATAAAGGAGCAGGCGCCGCAGGATGGGCAGGCGTGACGCTGATAGAATTCCAGACGATCCTGCGTAATCTCACCGCGCTCGTACATGGCATGGTACATACCGATTTGCTCTAAGGTCAGAAGATCAGGACCCGCATTCATTACGCCGCCGGTTACGACAATGGAGGGGATACGGATGCGGCCAAGAGCCATCAGGTGAGCGGGTACACTCTTATCACAGCTTGCAATAAAGATTCCGCCGTCAAATGGGGTTGCACTTGCGTGAATTTCAATCATGTTTGCCATCATATCCCTGGACGGAAGAGAATAATTCATTCCGTCATGTCCCTGGGCTTCTCCGTCACAGATATCCGTACAAAAGTACCGCGCTCCGTATCCGCCTGCCTCCGCCACGCCCCTGCGCGCTTCCTCCGCCAGTTCCAGCAGATGGATGCTGCCCGGATGGCTGTCGCCGAAGGAGCTTTCAATGATAATCTGGGGCTTTGAAAGATCCTCCGGCTTCCATCCGCTTCCCAGACGGAGCGGATCAAGCTCCGGCGCAATTTTTCTTAATTTTTGACTTCTTAATTCCATTTTGACATCTCCTTTGCTGTTTTCACTCATAATTATAGGGAGTTCCGGCAAGGGTGTCCATCTTTTTTTTAATATTCCTGCTCCGGCATGGAATTGTGCATATCATAGTTCTGCGTTATAATATGTTAAATTTTGTCCGTTTGCGCTGATTTTCCTACTTATTATGTAAGAGAGATACAACAGGAGAGAATGACATGGAAGATTCGGCTATTATTGAGATGTTTTTTGCACGTTCTGAACAGGCAATTTGGAGTATTGACAGCAAATACGGCGCTTATCTGAGAGAGATCGTGTTTCGGATTCTAAGGGATACGCGGGATACGGAAGAAATAGTGAATGATACCTATATGGGAGCATGGAAAGCGATTCCGCCTGCGAAGCCGGAGAGCCTGAAATACTTTCTGGCCCGGATTGCAAGAAATCTCGCGTTTGATCGTCTGGACTATCGTATGGCAGGGAAGCGTCACGCGCTTCTGGTTGAGCTTGAAGAGTATATTCCGGATGAAAAGAGCAATCCTGAGAGGCTTAGAGAGGCGAAGGAGCTTGGAGAGGCGCTCAATCGGTTCCTTGGCACTCTGGATCGAAGATGCTGCGCTGTTTTTCTGGCGCGTTATTATTACGCGTACAGTATTCGGGAATTATCGGATCAGTATTCCATGTCTGAGCGTCAGGTTAAGTATCTTCTCTCAAAAACAAGAACGAAGCTGCGTGCATTTTTGGAAAAGGAGGGTATGTTCTCATATGAAGGCAGAGGATTTAAAAGAGGCATTTAGGCATGTAGAGGATTCCTATCTGGAGCTGGTGGAATCAGAAAAACGGAAAAGAAGACCGTCCCGAATCATTCGGTATCTTTTGGTCGCCTGCATTAGTCTGTGTCTGATCTTTCCGGCAGGAGCCATGGCGTCGAACTGGTTTGGACTGCAGAACCTTCTGCTGCGGGAATCAACAACAGAAAACGATACCACAGAGCTGACGGAATCTGCGGAATCTCTTCCGGCAGAGGAAGCCGGGGATGGAGAAGAGATGGGAGTGCCGGAATCAACACAGGAAACGGTGGATTTCAGCGGGACAGATCAGATCGGACTGTCGGGATACTTTAACAGTCCGGAGATGAAGGCGCTGGCAGAATGGCAGGAATTTCTGGCAGGCTATGATACGGACGGTTCTTTGCTGGCGGCAGTCGGCAATCAGCCGACCGGTCTGGAGGATCGATATGCGTTATACCTGGTGTATACCCGGGAGATGGCGGACAAGCTGGATGAGATTACGGCAAAGTATGATTTAAAGCTGCATACGGAATTGAATGTGGTCAGTCCGGAAGAGCTGGCCTGGTGTGTCGGAGGTGAATTCCTGACGGAGGAGTTTCTTTCCTATTATGGATATATCTATGAAGACGGATCGTTTCAGTTTGACGGCGATGTCCGGCTGACCGGAAAGCAGAGAACGGGATTTCAGTTTCGGCGGGTTGTGAAGGGAACCTTTGATGAGGTGGTACTGAATATCGGGGATGCATCCGAATATCAGGAAGTTCCGTATCGGACATCCGGAGGGGAAATGGTTATACTGGCGCTCGGACCGAATAAGGCTTTGATCTACGGAGATTTTGAACGGTGCTTTCTTTCGGTCAATGTACTGGGCGGAACCGAGAACGGCATTACAGAGGAAGATCTGAAGGCAATGGCGGATGGAATTGATTTTTCGATGCTGAAGGAAGGTGGAATATAATAATTTAAGCAGTTTTTAATTCGTACAATGCCTCAGAACACAATAAAAGGGTTGCAAATTAGATTCAATTATTGTATAATGAGAATAGAAAACAAGAAACCGCACATATGAGGGAGCAGGAAAGGAGCCGTTATATGGGAGATAATGGATTAAAAAAAATGATCGCAATGTTCACCGCCATGTTTTTCCTGATAACATTGGCCAAAGATGTCTCTGCTTCGACGATAGAAATGATTGCAGAGGATATTGTTGTCACAGGCGAGAGGATGAGTCTTGAGGATTATAAGGATTTATACGGCGGACCGTTCGAAGAACGCAAAAGCAGAGAAGAGCTGCTTACCTACCAGAGTGCGGATCTCGAGATTAATGCAATTACAATTATAAATGACACAATAGAATTCGATTATCAGCTTGGGGATTATGAAGCTTCCATGGACGGTATTTTATATAACAGCAGTAGAGACATGGGAAGCGTGGTTGCCGTATTTGAGGACAGCGATCCATTCGAAGTCCTGTTTTTTGAAATATCGACAGGGACAGAACTGTACAATTTAATGTATAATAGAGACCTGAATGGAAAGCCTCATCTTAAGATTTATCTTCGCAGTTCACAGGATGAAATGTATTTGTTTGAAACGGCGCTGCCGGATTCATTATTAAGCCTGTCTCTTAATAAAGAAGAGCATTGTGATATTTATGATGATTACCTGTGGTTCGTTTATATTGTTGACAGTTATGAAACAGATACCTATAAAGATAAGCTCTCGGAGGACAGCAATATGAGTTTCGAAGATTTCGTGAAACAAAATATAGCGATTGCTGCCAATCAGCCATATGAACCGGATCATTCCTGGTTATCCGTCAATGCCGTCTGGTCCGGTATTATGGGGAGAATGCCCTGGAAGACATAATTTTTGCGATCTTAGACTAAAAAACCGTACTTATAAGATGAGGGGAGGGAATTTTAACGAACGATGAAATCTGCGCCCATTTGATACGATTCTGGGATTCTGGAGAATTGCAGAAGAGAATCATCAGTATCTCTGGGCGTTTTCCAATATCTTCGGAAATATGCTGATTTATGTGCCCTTCGGATACTGTCTGCCGCTTCTGTTCAGGAAGATGCAGAAGTGGCAGAGGACGTGTCTTGTTGTTTTTCTTTCCAGCCTTCTGCTTGAATCTTTTCAGTACCTGCTGTATCTGGGCAGCGCGGATGTGGATGATCTGATTCTGAATACACTGGGCGGCGCGGCAGGATATCTGGTCTGGTACGGTATAATGAAGCCGGACTGGAGCCGGAAGCGGAGATACCTGATTACCATAGCGGGAGCGTTCTGTGTCTTTGCGGGAGGATTTGTGATAGCGAGGGAGCAGTTCGGAAGCCTGTTCGGTCTGAAGAGCTATACACAGAAGGAGGAGGGAAGGGAACTTCTTCCGGAACGGGATCCGGATATTGATGGGACGATCTATGAATATCAGGAGACGGCGCTGCTGATGTATGAAGGATTCATTATGGGAGAGGAAGATGTTCAGATCGAGAATGCCGTACAGTATGAAGTGAAGCTGAATGAGGATACCCAGTATTATCGTCTGATTCGCGAGGACCGGGGGAACGGCAGTGTGGATCGGTATCAGAACGCCGAAGCGGATGAGGTCTGCTCCGGCAGGCCGTATGCCAGGGCGTATGTCTGGATGGACGAAGGAGATACGGCGGCGTATGTTGTAGTGGAC
>DVNP01000292.1 GCA_018714285.1 Candidatus Caccomorpha excrementavium
CGTCCAGGAAGGCGCTGTCAAACAGCCTCATCCTCAATGTCTTCCGTTTCCTGTCCGCCGGATCAAAATACTGCGCCTCAAACGGCTTCCCGTCGTTCTTTAATTTATCAAACAAAAAGGATGCCAGTTCTTTATTCTCCGTATCCTCCCCCAAATCAAAATCCCTCTCAAGCAGCCCGAGCATGAACTGTGTATACCCTCCGTAAGTAACGGGACGATCATGAAAATGGTTCTCCTCAATGAAGAACCGCAATACGGCCATCGTTACGTAGGCCATATCAACCCCCGCATATTTTCCGTCCTTATACTGATTCAGACTCTGCGACCAGAGAGCAAAAAACGGATAATATTTCATCAGATTCTGCATACGCTCACTGTGGCTGTCTCTCATATCCCTGTAAAATTGATCGTCTAACATTGGTATCCTCGATTCTATGATTCCTGCTGTCTTCCGCTATTCTTCCATTATAGTAGATTTTCCCGATAATTAAAAGAATTTTCGACATAAAATGCAAAACAGAAAAGGAATCCGACAGATCGGCGCCGCAGCCAGATGGCTGCGGCGCCGGAATGATCTTCTTATAATTATAATCCGTGCGTTCTGCTTTGAATACCTGCCATGGACGTTACCTCTACAGTTAGCTCGGCCCAGGCGCCCTTACGGCACACAGGAGATTTCGCTTAGTGCTGCTTCATTCCTGACCTGACACGGTTCACGAAGTCCTGTTGCGCAAGACCCGGACGTCAACACCACTTATAAAGGGCAGCCCCACAACAGCATACCCGGGGCAGAACATCACCCCCGCTGTAGCGGATTGCGGGTACAGGGCACCGCTATCTCCCCGGCTGCACGGAAATTTGTTGACTGTTTTGATATGGCTTCAAAAGCCGTAGTATTCAGTATAAGGGGTTTTGCCCGTGTTGTCAAGGGGAAAATTTTATCCTCCCGGAATGCCGGATTCATACATAATTTCTCTCCGAGCTGTCCACACTATAAGAAAAAAGGATATCGCTCCATGATCACAAACCGTTCTTTCCAACTGCATCTTCGTCCTGTGTTTCTATTTCTTCTTCTCCTTGCTCTGATTGTGTGCGGAATTGAACTGGCGGAACAGCAGACAGAATCACTGGCTTATCATTCTCCGGATTATGAGCCGATCGATCTGCTCCCGATTCTGTCCAAAGAACTGTATACGGAAGAAGATTATGCCATATTATTCAAGCAGACCGGCCTTGGCAGGCCGGCAATCGACGATCTGCGCCGGGAGGAAAATTATGAAGAGAGGATCCTGTCGTTTCAGGCGGATTTCTTTGCTCCGGTTCAATATACCTGTGAGGAATTCCTGTCCGTTACCAGCCAGGAATTCCTTGTCACTCCGGAAGGAAACAGGACGGCAGGCTATCAGCTTGCGCCGCTGAAGGACGGCGATATTCTAATCACCAAAGCCTCCCACACCCTGGGGTTTCGCAACGGTCATGCGGGGATTGTCATAGATGCCGGACAGGGACTGACGCTTGAGGCAGTCAGTCCTGGAAACCCAAGCGAATTTTGTTCCGTAAACGGGTGGAGAAGCCATCCCAGCCTGATTATTCTCAGACTGAAGGAAGACGCGGCAGAGCTTTCCGCACCGGAAAATCCGCCGGACGCAAAGAGCGCGTCTTCTTCTCCGGGTTCTGCCGCAATAACGGGCGCCGCGCGCGCCGCGCAGTCCGCGAAACGTTATCTCTTCGACATTCCGTACCGGCTGACCGCCGGACTGTTCGGAGGAAAATACAGCGAACCCGGAAGTCTTGCCGGCACACACTGCGCGCATCTTGTATGGGAGGCTTACCGAATGGCGGGATTCGATCTTGATTCCGACGGCGGCAGGATCGTGACCGCGAAGGATATCGCGAACAGCTCTCTCCTGGAAGTGGTTCAGATATTCGGCGTGGATCCGGACGCAATCTGGCCTTAACTTAAGGGCCGTCACACAAGCAGAAAGCTCCATACAGGCGTCGTAATCATGGAGATCAGAGTAGAGAAGACAACCAGCTTGGTCGCGAATTCCGGATCCGAATCATATTTGGACGCCAGAATACTGGTCGTTGCCCCGGCAGGCATTGCGGCAAGCAGAACACTGACCCCCGTCACCAGCGGATCGACGGAAAGCAGCCGTAACGGGATATATATGACCAGAGGAATCAGTACCAGACGAAACAGGGTGTACAATACAATATCCCAATCCAGCAGATGCTCCTTCCTGATATCGGCCAGAATCATGCCGATAACCATCATTGACATGGCAGTATTACAGTTTCCCAGCGTCTCGACAGACTGTCTCAGAAAGCCGGGAAGCTTTGCCTGCGTCAGCATCAGAATCAGGCCCAGAACACAGGCCAGAATACAGGGATGAGTCAGAACCTTCTTCACAACCGTCTTCCTGTCCGTATTTCCCGTAAATACCGCAAGGCCGGAGGACCACATCATAATTCTCTGCGGAATCAGATAAACGGATGCCAGAGTCAGACCCATGCTTCCGAATACGCCCTCCGCAAGAGGATTCCCGAGAAATCCGGCATTCGAGCATATGATTCCGTACTGAAGACATTTTCGCCTGCCCTCCGGCTGATTCCTGTAAACAACCTTCCCGAAAATCACACAGCCTGCCTGAATCAGAACAGAAATCAGAAAAATCACGGCAAAGCGAATCAGAGTATCCGCAGAAAAATCCACCAGAAATGATTTCACAATGTTGCACGGCAGAATAATATAGATAACCAGATCCGTTATATTCTTCTGTCCTTCCTTCCCCACCATCCCCAATCGTTTCACAAAGAAGCCTGTGAAAATCATAATAAACATGGTCAGCTGCAGCGCAATCATAGTATCCACTCCTGTTCGTATTATCTTCGATTAACAATAGACTTTATACTTGTTTTCGCAGTTTGTCAACGGGGCGAACAGGATCTGGACACCAAAGAATCCCTGTGCTATAATCAGACCGAGATTTTAAAGAAAGGATGGAAACATCAATATGGCAGCAGTCAATCCCGTCGTCACCATTAAAATGGAGGACGGCAGTATTATGAAAGCAGAACTGTATCCGGAGATTGCCCCCAATACGGTTAAGAATTTTATTTCACTTATTAACAAGGGATTTTACGACGGACTGATCTTTCACCGCGTCATTAACGGATTCATGATTCAGGGCGGGTGTCCGGACGGAACCGGAATGGGAGGGCCGGGATACAGCATTGCGGGAGAATTCGCGGCGAACGGCTTTGATAATCCGCTGAAGCATACGGAAGGAGTTCTCTCCATGGCCCGTTCCCAGAATCCGAATTCTGCCGGTTCGCAGTTTTTCATCATGCATCAGACCTCGCCGCATCTGGACGGTTCTTACGCGGCCTTCGGAAAGGTTACGGAAGGAATGGATGTCGTGGATCGCATCGCGAAGAGCAGAACCGACTGGTCGGACAGACCGTTAAAGGATCAGAAAATCAAGAAGATCACGGTGGACACCTTCGGGACAGAATACGGGGAGCCGGAGAGAATGTAAGCGCAAGGTATTGTGATTGTCCTGCCTGTAAAATAACCGCAGAGATTTTAGCCAATAAAGATGGCATTTTGCAAAAAGGCATGTAATCCTGTAACCGTGTCAGATTTATGCGGGGAGAAACGCCTTCCGGCGCTGCCGTATGACAGCGCCGGAAGCATTTGTTCCCTCAGATTTGTATGTAGTATTCTCAGAAACGAGGACTAAAACGATGAAGCTGATTTTAAATCACGGCCGTCCGGATTCCGTTGACGGACGCCTGAAGAAGGAAATAAAGGTATATGATGTGCTTGACAGCCTTGGAATGGAGTATGAACAGATCGATCATGCCCCGGCTATGACCATGGAAGTCTGCCGCGATATCGATGAGGCACTTGGGGCGACAATCTGCAAGAATCTGTTCTTATGCAACCGTCAGAAGACTCAGTTCTATCTTCTGATGATTCCCGGAGACAAGGCGTTCCATACAAAGGAGATCTCCTCTCAGATCAGAAGCGCGAGACTGTCCTTCGGCGATCCCGAATTCATGGAGGAGTTCCTCGATATTACTCCGGGCGCCGTCAGCGTAATGGGCCTGATGAATGATACCGGCAACCATGTCCGGCTGCTGGTTGACGAGGATATTCTGAAAGGAGAATTCCTGGGTTGTCATCCCTGCGTTAACACCTCCAGTCTGAAGCTGCGTACCAGGGATGTCTTCGGCACATTCCTGAATGCCGTACATCATGATATGACGGTGGTTCATCTAAGTTAAGACAACGCTTTCGTTCTCCCATGCCATAAGCCCATTCCTTTGCATACTGCCGCATCTTAGTCTTTATCCTGCTCTGCGGCCGCCCTCTTTGCTTCCTTCTCCTTCTTCAGCCTCGCTCTCAGAGCCCGGAAGAATTCCTGAAGGACCTGTGAACACTCCTCCTCCATTACCCCTCTGATAATCTCAACCTGATGATTGAATTCCTCCATCTGCAGAATATTCAGTATGGAACCGGCGCAGCCGGCCTTGGGATTCATTGCCCCGATAATCACCCGGTCCATTCTGGACTGTACAATCGCGCCGGAGCACATCTGACAGGGCTCCAGCGTTACATACATATCGCAGCCCTCCAGCCTCCAGTCCCCGAGCTTCCTGCTTGCCTTGTCAATCGCAATCAGCTCCGCATGGGCAAGCGTCGTCTTGTTGGTATTCCTTTTATTATACCCCCTGCCTACAATTTTCCCGTCGCATACGATCACGCATCCGATCGGGACCTCACCGATCGCCATGGCCTTCTTCGCCTGCTTTAAGGCCTCCCTCATATATTTCTCATTGATCTCATTCATAGATCCTTCATCCTTCCGTCAGAATTTCAGACCATAGATTCCTGTGGCATCCCTTCAGCTGCCGTGATATAATTTAAGAAAGCATGGAAAGGAGATTTCCTATGGAACTGCATGGTTTTCATAAATTAACTCTGCTTGATTATCCGGGATACATGGCCTGTACCATATTCACCGGACACTGTAATTTTCGCTGCCCGTTCTGCCAGAATTCCTCTCTTGTCCTGAATCCTGGTTCTCAGCCTTTGCTGCCTGAAGAGGAGGTTCTTTCCGTCCTTGAGAAACGCCGCGGAATTCTGGAGGGAGTCTGCCTCACCGGCGGAGAGCCAACCTTACAGCCCGATCTGGAACGCTTTCTGCGCCGCATCCGCGATATGGGCTATCGGATCAAGCTGGACACCAACGGCTTCCTTCCTGATGTTCTCAGTCATCTGATGCAGGAAGGACTTGTTGATTATATCGCCATGGATATCAAGAATTCCCGCGCCCGCTACCCTGAAACTGCCGGAATTCCCGGTCTGCCGCTGGAGCCCGTCGAACGCAGCATCCGGCTGCTGATGCAGGATGCGCGCTCTCTCGGTATAGAATACGAATTCCGGACCACCGTTGTCCGTGAATTCCATACCCTGCAAGATCTTCGGGAAGCCGGAGAATGGATTCAAGGCGCCGAGGCCTGGTATCTGCAGGCATTCCGGGATTCTGGGGATCTGATAGGAACCGGCCTTACCGGATATGACGCGGACAGCCTTCACGCAATGGCAGAGCTCATCCGGCCGTATGCGGTTCTTACCGGACTGCGGGGCGTTGATTAACAGGGTACTATTATATCATGTTTGGCCGGGCCGCCGCAAGGCCGCAAAGAGGACGCCGGAAAAATCGGCCGGATACGGATTTTCTTATTTACTTTGTAGAATTAACGTGTTATAGTATCTTATGAAAGAATAAAATAAACGGGCCGTACTTCATTGTATGCGGACCTTACGGAAAGGATTGAGTTAAAATGGAGAGATATTACCAGCCGGAGATCGAATGCGCTTCACGGGAACAAATCAGAGCCTGGCAGGATGAGCGCCTTGTCGCAACGGTAAAACGTGTGTATCAGAATGTAGCCTATTACAGGAAAAAGATGGACGAGAAGGGCGTCACCCCGGATGATATTAAGTCTGTGGACGATTTATACAAGCTTCCGTTCCTGACTAAGGATGATTTAAGAGACGCATATCCTTACGGCCTTGTCGCCGCCCCTCTTAAGGACTGTGTCAGAATCCAGTCTACAAGCGGCACAACCGGAAGAAGAGTCGTTGCCTTCTATACTCAGCATGATATCGATCTGTGGGATGACTGCTGCGCACGCGCCATTGTGGCAGCAGGCGGCACCAATGAAGATGTTGTTCATGTTTGCTACGGTTACGGTCTGTTCACCGGCGGCCCCGGACTGAACGGGGGCTCCCACAAGGTCGGCAGTCTGACGCTGCCGATGTCCTCCGGCAATACGGAGCGTCAGATTCAGTTTATGTGTGATCTCGGATCCACAATCCTGTGCTGCACCCCTTCCTACGCGGCATATCTGGCAGAGTCAATCCATGAGCGCGGCCTGCGCGACAAGATCAAGCTGAAGGCAGGTATTTTCGGCGCAGAGGCCTGGACACAGGAGATGCGCCATGACATCGAAGAGCAGCTCGGTATTAAAGCCTATGATATCTATGGTCTGACCGAAATATCAGGCCCCGGCGTATCCTTTGAGTGCAGTGAACAGACCGGCATGCATATCAATGAAGATCATTTTATTGCTGAAATTATTAACCCGATAACCGGAGAGGTTCTTCCCGACGGAGAAAAGGGCGAGCTTGTATTCACCAGCATTACCAAAGAAGCCTTCCCTCTGATCCGCTACCGCACGCGCGACATCTGCATCCTGTCCCATGAGAAGTGTTCCTGCGGAAGAACGCATGTTAAAATGAGCAAGCCGATGGGACGAAGCGATGATATGCTGATCGTGAAGGGCGTTAACGTGTTCCCGTCTCAGATTGAATCCGTCCTTCTGAATAAGGGATACGCAGCTAATTATCAGATCTATGTGGATCGCGTCAACAACAGCGATGTCATCGAAGTCCGCGTAGAAATGACGCCTGAGATGTTCTCCGATACAGTCAGCGTCATCGCCACTCAGGAGAAGGAACTGATTGAAGCACTGAAGTCCATGCTCGGCATCTACGTCAAGGTGAAGCTTGTTGCGCCGAAGTCCATAACCCGGAGCGAAGGCAAGGCCGTCCGTATCATTGACAACCGGAAGTTATATTAGGCCGTTCCGGTTCACAACGCGCTCTGACAGCGCAGAAATGGAGGATAACATGACTGTAAAACAGCTTTCTGTATTCGTAGAGAATAAGCCCGGAAAACTGGCTGAGTTCACCGATATACTCTCTCAGAACAACATTGATATGAGGGCACTGTCCATTGCCGAAACTCCCGATTTCGGAATTCTCAGAATTATCGTGGATGATGCCTATCACGCGTCCTGTGTTCTTAAGGATGCCGGCTATGTACTTTCTATTACAAAGGTACTTGCCGTGGCCATTCCGGATGAACCGGGCAGCTTTTCCAGAATCATCCGGATTATGGGAGACAACGGAATCAATATTGAATATACTTATGCATTTACAACAAGAAAAAAGAATATGGCGCTTATGATCTTCCGCGTCCGGGATCATGAAAAAGCCATTGATATCCTGACAAAGAAAGGAATCAGTCTCCTCTGCCAGGACGAGTTGAATGAGTTGTAATTATTTATCATTACAAAGAGAAATGGAATAGAATCCAAGTCGCCAGACAGGAAATCTATCATCTGGAAGATGCCAATGAAGTGCTGACAGTGACCGTACTACCAGTCGGAAGCCTCCGGGCACCGTCATGTTCGCGGGAGCACAGGTAATGCTTGGCAGAAAATCCGAGAACCACGGAAAAATTTAAAAAACTTATAACAAAATAAGGGAACCGCCGCTTTTTGATCATGATCGACCGCGGCAGTTTCCTTATTTATCACGCCCTACATCTCATTCTTTCCAGAATGACTGTCATACTCTATGGAAGCTTCATATAAAGCATCCAGATTCTCAATCTTCCAGTCCGGAGTCGCGCCATTTCCCATTGTCATCATCAGACGTCCCTCCGGACGATCATATGTCTTCATCAGGTAATTCACTTCCGCCTTTACTTCCTCCGGAGTGCCGAACGCCATCAGATGCTGCACGTCAAAGCCTGCGAAGATACATATCTTGTCGCCATATTCCTTTGCGATCTCTTCTTCCTTCATTGTATATTTCTGAATCGGATGGATTACATCCAGTCCAATCTCAATGAACTCCGGCAGAAAAATCTGAATATTTCCGCAGCAATGCAGCCAGAAATGCGTTCCCAGCGTATGCGCTTTATCAATCAGCTGCCTGTAATAAGGCTTAAAGAACTCTCTGAAAATATCCATCGAGAAAAAGGGGCCTGTCTGAGTTCCGATATCGTCCGAGACAAAGAAACCGTCAACATCCCAGGCTTCCTTCGCACGTTCCATACACCTCATATAAAAGTCTGTCAGTCTGGAGAACAGCCGGTGTACTTCATCAGGATACAGATAAAAATCCATCAGCGCATTTTCCATTCCTCTTAAAGACCACAGTCTCTCAAAATAACAATACCACCAGCGTCCCAGAAGATATCTGCCGTCCCTTTCTTTTCCGCAGGGAATCAGCGCCGGGGATTCCGGATCGGGAAACGTATTAAAAAACGCTTCCACCTCTTCCGCATTGTCCCAATCCTTCAGCACGCACTGAGCGTCCAGTCCTTTTTTGCTCTGACTCACCGCCCCAAAAGGCGCCCAGAAAAAATCCGGATCCTCCTTCGGACCTTCTGTCAGTCCCGGCATATTCAGAAACACTCCGTCTACATCGCACGGATACTGGCTCTGCCATTTCCGATATGCTTCTTCATTGCCCTGGAACGCGCTGGAATTAATCCAGAGATCATATAGCAGGGGAATTCGTCCGGCTCTTCCTTTTCCCTCGATTACACGATTTATTTCTTCCCGTGTCAGCGTTCTGATATGATACGGGTGTTGTTCGGATCCCATCTCCCTATACTCCTTTCGCTCTCTTTTTATCCTGCCAGATAAACCGCCGCTACGGATATTACAATCTGAATAATCGCGAACCGGAATACGGTCTGTGTATTCGACCAGTTCCACACCTTCCGCACATGATCATGCAGAGGCGTCCGGGTATTCTTCAATATCTTAATCTTCAGATACCGCAGGAGGGACACCTTAATCAGTCCCAGGCCGCCGTCCGCAATGAATACCAGCGCGGCCGGAATATAGAAGAACGGACAGCCCGACTTTAGAACCGCGATGCTGATGAACAGCCCCATTGCCCGGGATCCCGCGTCCCCCATAAGAAGCCTGCTCGGCGTTGCGTTGAACCATAGATATCCCAGAATACAGGCCGCAAAGAAAAGAATCATCCAGGAATCTCCCCCGCTCACTCCAAGCTTCTGCTCCAGACTATATATTGTCATCAACGTAATGATTCCAATCGTGCCTGACAGCCCGTCCACACCGTCCGAGCAGTTCGTCACATTAATCGACACCCAGACCAGAATCACAGCCAGAGCTCCGTATACAACCGGATGAAGAACCATATCATAACCAAATAACGCAAAATGAACCGAACCGGAATTAAAGTTCAGGAAGGTCACAGCGGTCATTACAGCAATCGCCAAATCAAACAGTCCCTTTTTAAGCTCTCCCCACGGCGTCCGGGCGCAGTCGTCCAGAAAGCCGGTCATCATGGCAGCCGCAATCAGGATCAGATATATAATGATTTCTCTGGTAAACTCCCCAAAGACCAACGCCGCGGCCAGAAAAACCAGGATAAACAAAAACCCGGCTCCTCTTGGCTTCCCCTGAGATAATGTTCCTTCGACTGCATAATCTCTTCCATGATCTCTCGGCAAAAATCTCTGGCACCGCGACAGAAGAAGGCAGGTTGCGGCAAAGGCTGCAAGAACTCCAATAAATATCAGCAGATTTGGCTCCAGTCGATCTGTAAAATAAGCTATCATACGTATCTCCTCTCTTTTGGCTTCTCTCCCTGCCCTTCAAAGAAAAAACCGCGGGAATTAACCGGCGGCTTCATGTTGTCTCAGGCATCATACTGAATTCAGTGTATCACACCCTGATATAAAAGTCTATGTCTTTTTGAAAAATGCTATATCTTTTTGTATAATGCCATTCTTTTTTGATTTGTTTGGAGCTTTCACTTCCGGAAATATCTGAATAGCCAGGAGTCATTGATCCGGCGCCTCTTTTTCATAACGGCAGCGGGCGGACTTAAAGTCCGCCCGCTGTTCTTCTTCCATATTTCTTTCCTTTTTACTTGGAATCCATCAGCATTCGATATACATAGGTATCGATTACATCAGTCGTCCGGTAAAGCATGGAATTTGTGCCGACCAGGTTGTAAATCATACCAAAATCACCGTTAAAAATCTTGCCGACATTCATAATAAAGAGCATAATTGCTGTGGACTTCAGCAGAGGCAGCGTTAAGTACCGGATACACTGCCCTCTTGTTGCGCCGTCTACGCGTGCTGCTTCAAACATCTCCTGATCCAGTCCGGCAATCGTTGCCAGGTATACGATGGAACCGTATCCCGCTCCCTGCCAGACTCTTAAGATCGTCAGGAGCGCCGGCCATACATCCGCATTCTGATAGAAATTGATCTTCTCCAGGCCAAGGCTGACCAGAATGTTGTTAATAAATCCGTTCTGCGTCTTCAGCAGCGCCTCGCACAGCAGCGCGATTACGGTCCATGAAATGAAATGGGGCAGAATAACGATGGACTGCGTTACCTTCTTAAACAGTCTGTTGCCCACCTCCGAAAGCGCAATCGCGATTAATATGGAGAATATCATGGTAACAACAATAAAAAGCGCATTTAAAAAGATTGTGTTGAATGTTACTCTGAAAAACGCATCCGAGCCGAAGAACGCCTCAAAGTTCTTCAGACCAACCCATTCACTGCCCCACAGACCCTTTGTGGCCTGGTATCGTTTAAAGGCAGTCAGCAAATACACCAGCGGACTGTACGCAAAGATACAGAACCATATGATCGCCGGGAGACACAGCAGACAGAGATACGGATTATGCTTCATATCATAGAGCAGCCCTGCCAGTATGCCTCCCCTCTTCTGTTTGGAACGCTTCGTACCAGATTTCATAGACCTTCCCTCTTTCTGTTTGTTTTTTCTTCATCCTACCTTATCGGGACACGGAAAGAAATCCAATAACTAAAACAGTTCCTCCGTTATAACAATTTATATCGTCCAATCCGCGCTTTATCCGCCGGTGCAATAGTTACCTGTCAGTGTAATATTTAATGCTTCAGCCATTTTCCCGCTATTTTCGGGGTGTCTGTCTCAATATCCTCAATTGTAATTTCCCGGACGGAGCCGTCCTTATGAACAATCCGTACAGTATCGGGATTGTCTGCGGATACCCGGCTGATGACAGATTCCGATTCATACGGTTCAATGACGGTAAGGAACCGTCCGATCCGCCCGCGGTTTCTCACCGCGTAGGTCTTTCGCTTCTGCTGCTCATCTCCCGGATAAGCGTCCACGCCGATACACGCGGTCAGCTCCGCCGCACCAAGGCCCGTCAGATCAAACTCCAGCCTGCTCTCCCGCTCATGATCAACGGGACTTGCCGGAATTGCGGACGGATATTCGGTTCCGACGATTGTCACCCTGCCGTTCTGATAGTCCCTGCCAATACCACAGCCCATATCCAGATTGTCGCATTTATATTTTCCGCCCGCCCTGATATACTCTCCTACATTCATCACCGTACCGTCCTGAAGCCTCAGACAAATCTCTCCCCAGAAGATACCCTGAGGCGTAACCACCGGATTCCCTGTCTCATCATACCGCTCTCCCTGCTTTACGTAGAAGGCAAGCCTGGATCCCTTCTCCAGATCGAGACGGATTTCTCCTCTTCCAAGAATCCAGCCGTCAAATTGCCCTTCCTGTATGGTACGTCCGTCCAGCTCAATTCGATATGCAAGCGGAATCGTATATCCGTCCGCAGACGCGGCCCAGCCGTGATAGATCGGAACCCGCCCGATCATCTGACGCGTCCTGAGAGGCCATGCGGTGTAGACATCCAGCTTCAGATCGCCCGGCTCGTTATAGTTGGAACGATCACAGTTGAGCCGCTCTCCCGCCTGATCCTCCGTGAAGATCATATGGAACGCCGCCTTACTTCCTCCCCCTCGATTCCAAGAAAGCCCTTGATCTGCAGCAGGCTGTCATACTGATGCTCCCTCTCTCCCTCAAGATAATCGAACAAAACAATATAATCATCCGGCACCGCCTGGCCAGCTCCTCCTTCGTGGCGGTCTGGCCGTCCTGCTCATAAACCATGCCGCCGTAAGGCGGATACGACCAGCGGGTTTTCACTTCAATCCCTGCCGCGGACAGTCCGTCCGCGCTCTCCCAGAGAATCTTCCTCGAATCCGCCGGCACCTGCATCTTCTCATCCACTACAACCATATTCTTGGACAGCGAGCACTGAACGTAGAACTTATACATAAAATGCGCGTAGCCCCACCAGCAGTTCTCCGGATTGAAGAAGCTTCTGCCGTACCTCATGACAGAAAGCAGCTCCGTAATATCAAAATGTCCGTGCGCGCCTCCATGGGATCCGTACCGCAGTACGGCCTGAATCTGCTCGCGCTGCTCTCTTCCCGGCTTCCTGCTGCGAAGCATGGCCAGTCCGATGTTATCCGAATATGCGCTAACCGTACACAAAGATGACTCCGCCTTCGGCAGCCCCGGATCTCCAAAGACAGGATCCGGTTCGTTTCCCGCGATAACAGGCAGATAGTTCGGATCCTGATAATAATGATAGGCCAGATCATAGGTAGAGCCGAAATGAACTCCGGACATCCTTTTTTCATCCGAATCCGCGATTCCGAACAGAACTCCTCTGTAATCCAGGAACGGAAGCGTCGCGTCGAACATATCCTTGATACAGACATATCCCCGCCTGATTCCTCCCCATTTCTGATTAAACATACCCGATTTCACCGGCTGCTCCCGCCCCCGGGTAGGACGCGCTTACCTCCTTGTTAAAAGGAATCCGGAAATACGAATGAATCAGATTATATCCGAACGGAATCAGCGCGTGCGCCGTGTGAAGCATCATGGAAGCCACCCAGGTATTATATCCTACCGAGCACTCATGCCACCAGCCGTCATCAAAGATTCCGTGGCGGAACTGTTCTATAATGCCGCCTGTCCCGAAAACAAACTGCAGCGCCCGCTCCATATCCTGAATCGCCAGCGCGCAGAAGAACGCCCCTGTCAGCTCGGACAGAATCCAGTTAGAGATATGCCCGTCAAGAATATGAGTATCCAGCATCTCCATATACAGCCGGAAGCACCGCTCCATGGCTGCCTTATCCTCCTCGCTCATCTCTCCAGAATCGTAAATAATATCAAAGGGAATCGCCAGATGCTTAAAAAAATGTCCCTCCTGTACATAGGACTGGCTGCATCCCTTCTTCCTCGCAGGATATCCGTTCACCGGATCAGAAAAATGCCGGTAAAAATCCGCAATCATCCGGGCATACCGTCTCTCCCCCGTCACCACATAGGCATAAGCGGCCGACATCAGGAAGCTTTCCGTATTTGTCTCATAGCAAAAGGCCCTCCCCTCCATGGGCGGGGTTATAATCCAGGAATCTGCCTTCCTGCAATATTTCTCAAATGCGGCGCGGTACGGCTCATTCCCGGTAATATTCTCCCTCACTCTGTCCCATCCGTCCTTATTATGATAAATATAAGGATGCGGCAGACTGCGAAGCGTCCTGACCTCGACAAGCTCCTCATACGGGCCGCTGCTGCCCAGTCCGACGATCCGGATTCTCGTATTTTCATGCCCGCCTGCCGGCATATAATCATGAATCACAACCGATATCGCAAGCTCGGCTCCGGCTCCGGGCTGCAGAACGACTCCCTGCGCGTCCGCATGATCCAGGGGCCTGCCGTTCAGTGAAATCTGCGCAATCAGAGACTCCCAGCCCTCATACACCTGCGCCGCGCCTGACATTCCGTAACCTCAAACCGCCCGCTTACGCTCTCTATCAGAAACTCCGTAATGAATTCCCATCGATTGCTCTTCACCGTCTCAAGGGGAAACAGGAAGAACGGAATCTCCATACGCGCCCTTCCCTCCCGAAGCAGTCCCTTCACCACAACGCCAAGCGGCGGCTGATCGGCAAAGCAGGCCGTTACTCTTACGCCAATCTCCCCCTTTGTTTCCCCGCCGCAGCCGGAAACCGAGAGAGAAAGCCCATACCAGTCCGTAAAATCAGCCGCGCTGTCATTCTTTCTTATAAAACCATACGGATAGAAGCCCTTTGC